>RFJD01000169.1 GCA_003695015.1 Verrucomicrobiota bacterium
AAACCAGATCCGCGTCGAGGCTCAGAATCCGTTTGGCCCGTTCCAAGCGGTACAACGGGCGGACCGGCTGGCCGAACGCGGCCTTCAGCCCCTGTCGCTCCCCAACCGGGCTGAGCGGTTCGTCCACGAACCACCGCGCCTTCGGCCATTGGGCCAACAACTCCCGGCGCAAACGCTCCAGCGTCGGCGAGTCCACCCCGTCCACCAAGATCGCCAACCCTTCACCCTGCCGCGCCGCCAGGGCCTTGCCCGCCCGGGCCAGCTCATCCAAGACCCGTTCCCGCGCCACCGTCTCGCCGTTGAAGGTGAACCGGCGGGCGCGGTCCGGATCGTACAAGTCGAGAATCGACGCTTGGGCCAGCAAGTCGGTGCCGCCGTGGGCGGGTCCTTCGGCGCCGTCCCCGATGCGATTGAGGGGATGCTCCGGGTTGCCCTCGATCTTGGTCGGGCGGCCGTCGTTCGAGCGGACCAACACCGGCACCGCCCCGCCCCGGCGCGGCATGGCCGAAGCGTAGTAACGCGCCACCCCGTGCACGTAGCCCTCCGGCATCTTCGAGAAGGGGTGGATCGTCTCCACCGGCCGCCGGCAGCCGGTCAGTCCCACCCCCGCCAATGCCAGCGAGGCGGACATCAGCCGCACGAATTCGCGGCGGGAAACCGGATCGAACAGCTCCGAGGCCGCCGCCGGGAACTCCCGTTCCGCCAGGGCGCGAAGCTCGGGGGAATCGGGCGCCAGCCCGGAGCCGCGCCGGTAAACCGGCCCCGCACCCGGACCGCCGCTGTGGGAAGAAACGGGATTCATCGATGACACGTGGAGCAATCCTCCATCTTCTGGACATTCCATTCTTCGACCAGCCGCCGGCCCAGCGCCATCTGGGCGGTCTGGTCGGGCGCCTGCCAAGCCAGGTCCGTGACCTTGTCCAGCGGACGGATCTTGGTCTCCGGTTGCCGGTGGCACTCGAGGCAGAAACTCATGCTCAGCGGCTGGGCGTGCCTGACCTCATCCATCTGGTCCACCCGCCCGTGGCAATGCACACAACTGATGCCGCGGTTGATGTGCACGGCGTGGTTGAAACGGACGTAGTCCGGCAGCTTGTGGACCTGCACCCACGGAATCGGCTTGCCGGAAAGGGCGCTCTCCCGGACCAGCGCCAGCCGCGGATCGTCCTTCAGAATCTGGTTGTGGCAGTTCATGCAGAGGGAGCTGGCCGGAATGTTCGAGTACCACGACTTCTCCACGCCGTTGTGGCAGTAACGGCAGTCCAAGCCGATCTGATCGACGTGGATGCTGTGGGAGAAAGCCACCGGCTGGATCGGCTGGTAACCCACCCGCGTGTACTTGGGGGTGAAGTAATACCAGACGCCGGCCACGACCAGCGTGGCCGTCAGCAAGAACCCCACCAGCAACAACGCCGGCAGACGGTTGGTCCACTTCGGAAAGACGTCCGACATAAGCGTCAGCTCCGGCCGCGCGCACCCGGCGGCTCCACCGCCCCGGCTCCGGGGTTACCAATGCCCTCCGCCCAACCCGGTCCGAACGCGCACAGGGCTGGCGATGTTGCGGCATGAGGGAAGGCGGCACAAGCCCGGAGCGGCGCTAACTGACACTTTTTTGTTCTGGTAATGACAAAAATTAGTCATACGATTCACCCGCCCACACCCGCTCCTCGCCGGCCCCGGTCCGGCGCACCACCAGGAAACCCATCCCCGGCGCCCGTGCCGCCAACCGTTCCGCCCCTTCCGCTCCCACCACCAACAACGCCGTGGACAGCGCGTCGGTCCACGCGGCCCGCGGTCCCACCGCCGCCGCCAGCCGTGCGCCCGAGACCGGCCGGCCGCTGCGCGGATCGATCACGTGGCCGTAGACCCGCCCTTCGTACTCGAACGCCTTGCCCTGCACCGCCGAGACCGAAAGTGAGCTGTCCCGCAGCGAAATCGTCTCGATCGGGTCCCCGGCTCCGACCGCGGAGGGCGACTCCCCCGGCGACCGCGCGGGCGCCAGATCACGTTCGGTGATGGCCGCCTTCCAAGCCGGGGCCCTGGCCGGGACGCCCAGGCCGTAGCAGGTGCTGGTGCCCCCGTGGAGAAAGGCCGCCCGGACGCCGGCTTCGCGCAGCAGAACGACAGCTTCGTCGATCGCATAGCCTTTGCCCACCGCGCCCAAGTCCAACATCATGCCGGGCCGTTCGAAACGCACGGTCCGGCGTTCCGCGTCCAAGCGGACGTGCTGCATCCCGATGCACCGGCGGGCCTCCTCCAAGGCCGCGCGCTCGGGCCACCGGCCGGTTCCCCGGAGGAATCCCCAGGCGCGCATCAGAGGGGCCACCGTGATGTCGAATGCGCCGTCGCTCCACTCCCAAAGCCGGCGGCAGTCCATCAGCAAATCGAAGACCGGCGGCGACACCAAGACAGGTTCCTCGTGGGCGAAGCGGTTGATCCGGCTGATTTCGCTGGTCGGCCGATAGAGGCTGAGCAGGCTCTCCTGCCGTTCGATTTCGTCCAAGGCTTCTTCTCCGGCGGCCCGCAGGTCCACCGGGTCCTCCCCCTCGAGGAGGATTTCGAAGCGGGTGGCCATGGCTTGGCGCGCCAGACGGATCACGGGCATGGCGGCGTTTCCATCCAAACGGTCCGGACAAAGAAAACGGCGGGGTCTTGCCGGAACAGCAAAACCCCGCCCCGTTTCGGCTCGAGCTGGTCAGGACAACTCGGTCTTGCCGTAGCTGAGCGGCTCGAGCTTGCGGCCGCAGCCGTCGTGGATGGTGCGGGTCTCCGGATCGAAGTGGCAGGCGATGCCCAACCGGTCGGACATCTCACCCAGGGAGATGACGGTCTGGGTGCGGATGGCCAGATCGATGTTGGCGTTGGGCTGCTTGCCGGTGCGGATGCACTCGATCCAGTTGGCTTCGTTGACGGCCACGCTCTCGCCCGGCCGAAGATTGGTGTAGTCCTCCGGATCGTACTCGTCGGAGAACGGCCGCTCGATGCGGAGTTTGACCGAGCTGCCGCCGATCAAGAGGTTGCCGATGTGCCCGCGAACGACGTCCTCGAGGCCGTATTCGTTGACGGTGCTGCTGCAGACCATCACGCTGTAGCCGCTGGGAAACTCGGCCAAAAGCGTCAGGCACTCGGGCACGTCGCGTTCCGGAGTCCCCGGGGTGTTCTTGTCGGTGTGGATGGCCTTGGTCCCGATGGCGGTGACGCGAACCGGGAACTCGGGATTGCCGCTGGCCATCAGCAACGGATGCAGCCGGTGCGGGAACAGGTCGCCCAACACACCGGCGCAGTACGGATAGTACTTCCGCCAGCGGAAGAAGTGGTCCGGGTTGAAATCGACCCGCCGCTTGATGTTCGGCCCCAGCCAGTGATCCCACACGATGCCGTCCTTGGTGAAGGCCGGATCAATGCGGTAGTTCCACTCGCCCTTGGGATTGTTGCGCATGTAGGAGGCCTGGCCGAGGACGAGCTTGCCGATCATGCCTTCGCGGGCCAGTTCGGCGGCTTTGAGCCATTTGGCGTCGGAACAGGCCTGCGCGCCCACCGTGTAGATGAGGCCGGTTTCCTTCACCGTGTCGGCCACGGCAAACGCCTCGTCCAGGTAGCGGGTCATCGGCTTCTCGCAATAGACATGTTTGCCGGCCTTGAGGCTGTCGATGGACACCTGGGCGTGCCAGTGGTCCACGGTGGCGCAGATGATGGCATCGATGTCCTTTTGCTTCTCGAGCATCTCCCGGTAGTCCTCGTAGGCCGGCACCCCACCGGCCAGGGCGGCCGCGGCCTCCCGGCGCTTCTTCCACAGGTCGCAAACCCCGCCCACGGCGAGGTTTTTCTCGTCCTTCATGGCGAGGATGTTCCGCAGGTGGAAGCTGCCTTGGCCGCCGAGGCCGACAAAGCCGATGACCACCTTCTCGTTGGCGCCCTTGACGTTGGCCGAGGGGGCCTGGTTCTGGCCATAAACGGGCGTGGTGAAAAGCCCGGCAGCCCCGGTGGCCGCCGCGGCGGCGGCCGTTTTCTTCAGGAAGCTCCGGCGGGTTTCCGGGCTGGTCTGAGCGGGATGGTGTTTCTGTTCCATAGCGTTGTTCTGATTGTCAGTGCCTAACCGTTCGACGAAGGCTAGGGAATCTGGATTCAGCGTCAACCGGAAAGGCCCCCTCCCCCGGCCAGCAAACGCCCCGCCGATACTGCACAAGCTGCCACCTCATCCAAGGCGCTCACGGCCGGGCCGGAGCCCGCGCTTCGAGGCACGCCAACAGTTCGGCCGGGTTGGCGGCGCGCACATAAACCGGCGTGCCGCCCAAGCGGAGCCGTCCGCCGCTCAAAACGTTGCCCATCAGGTCGAGCCACTGGATGCCGCGCCCCCCTTCGAACTCATGGGTCCTCCCGTCCACAGCCCACAGGACCGCCGTCGCGCCTTCCGACGTTTCGAACACGAACGCCACCCAGCCGTCGCGCTCGACGCGCCCGGCAAGCCGCCCCGGCACGCCCACCAGACGCGTGAACACCGCCACCGCCGGATACATCTTGCGCGGGGCGCCGCCGTATTCGAACAGCACGCCGCCGGCGTCGGGTTGATTGATCGCGCCACAGGTGCCGGCGTGGAAGAAAATGCGTTCCACTCCGTGCGCCAGAGCCACGGTGGCGAACTTGACGATGTGCTCGGACGCCGCGCGCTCGGTCGGCCAGCGACAACGATTCATCGCGGCATCGCCCACCGTGGGCGGGTCGCAGGCGGGATCATCGTCGGCATAGCAACCCCATTCGGTGATCCACATCGGCTTGGGACCGCCGTGCGCCTGCATGAGCTGTTCGAGTTCGCGGAAGTCCTCCTCGTAACTCTCCGCCGCCCGCGGCGCTTCGTAGAGATGCAGGTCCAGCACGTCCACCCAGCGCAACCCGCCTTGTTCGATGAACTCGTGCGTGAGCCCCGCCCGTGGCGCCGCGCCAATGCCGCCGATCACGCGAATCCGCGACTCCACGTCTTTGATGGCTGTCGAAGCAAGGCGCAGCAGCCGCAGGTAGTCCACCACTCCATAGCCGAACCGCCGCGGCAGGGCGTAGGT
>RFJD01000170.1 GCA_003695015.1 Verrucomicrobiota bacterium
ACCTGGTTCGGTTTGGTGCACCGCACCAATCGCGTGGTCACGCCGCTGGAACGCTGGCTGCGCGAGCGCGAACCGGACTTCGAGCCGCCATGGCAACTTTTGTCGGTGACCACCACCTATCTGCTGGGCAGCCGGATGCACGAGTGTTCGCACGCGCCGCCGGTGTGGGAATTACGTCCCGTTCAGGACGCGCTCGTTCGCACCCTCGATGAAGCTGCCTTGCGCGACCTCATCCACACCCTCCGCCACGCACCCGAAGACCAACAACGTCAACTGATCCAGCGTCTGGGAGATCGCCTTCTCGACTCCATCGAGTCCAGCTCTCCCACGCAGGCCCCCGAAGCGGAGTCTCCATTCCGTCCTGGCGGTTCCGGACAATGAACCACGGGGACGCAGATGCCCACGGCGGGGCCAAGGGCCGCTGCGACGATGCCGGCTGAACGCAACAGCCGCCCCGCCAAGGGCGGAGCGGCCGGTCGCAGCCCAAGGCCCCGTGCAGAAGGCGCGGGCCGGGCGTCTTAGCGGACGAGCCGATAGAAGCGGGCGGCAGCCTCGGAGGCGTCGGGATCCTCGACCACGATCTGGCCTCGCTCGGGCTCCAGTCCCTCGGCCAGCGGCTGCCAATTCTGCAAATCCGCGCTCACCTCGGCCCGGTAAGTGCCGGCTTCGCTGGCGGGCCACGCCACGCGGAGATGATTCAGACCGAGGACCGGTGTCGGCGGCGCCAGGAGGGGATGTTCGAGCTGGATCGGCGCGCTGATCCGCGCGCGCAGCCAGGCATAGTCCGGGCTGCCCGGGACAGCCCTTCGGCTGACGTGCCCGTTCTGGACGACCGTGCGGTCATCCTGCCAGGCACGGATCTCGGCGTGGCCGTCGGCGTAGGCAATGGCCCCGGCCATGCCGTGGCGGGTGGCCGGCCAGTCGATCCACTCCTCCCGTTCCATGCCGAAGCTGAAGGAGGCGTCGTTGAGGCTGTAGGCGTTCTCGCCGAGGAAGACCACCAGCCGGGCCGGCGCCGGAGCGATCATGTCGCCGAACGTGCCGTAGGTGCGCCATTTCTGGCCGTAGTGGTGAGCGTGCTGGTTGTCCAGCCAGGGAGCGTCCACGGGCCGTGGCGGGTCGGCGTACGGGTTGGTCCCCACCGCAAGGTTCATCGCGTAAGAGCGGGCGGCGGCGACCATGGCGCCTTGGAGCTCGGGCCGGTTGCCTTGATACGTGCCCATCCGGGTGTCGGCCGGGCAGCGGAAGACGGCGCTGCCGGCGTCGCCGAGGTAGGGAAACAGCAGGGAAGTCTCCGGGTTTTCAAGAATGTCGGGATTGAACTCGTGGGGCATTCCCACGCCGGCGAAGCCCCCGGCCCAATTGTGTCCGGGAGTCAGGTTGCCATCGTCGGGGTTGGGCGGCAGAAGCTCGTGCTCCAGCCCGTACATCTGCCAGGCGCGGGTCAGGGTTTGGAGGTTGGCCAGGCACTGGGCGTCGTCGCTGGCCGAGCGCAACCCGCCGACGACCCCCAAATGCAGCCATGCCAGCATCCCGACGGTCGCGACGGAGACCAGCAGTTCCATACGGTTGAATCCGTGGCTCGAGATTCGTTCCGAAGGAGGTGTGGTCGTTTTCATGCCCGTGAAGGAAGCATGCTCCGTGCCAAGATGTGACAGGAAATGCTTCGAGTGCATGTCCGGACCGCGCCCACCGGACGGCGACTGGCCCGGCGAACCCACCGGGGAGCGGCGCCATGCCAGACCGGGGTCGATGGCCTCCCGTGACCGGTGCCCGCCGGCGGGTCGGCGAGGATGGGCCGAAACGCGAAAGCGCCTCCGCCGGGGGGCGAAGGCGCCTGCGGTCGGGGGGATTCGAGCGAAGGCCGGTCAGGCTTTGGCCGCCTTCTGGGCTTCGATCTCGGCCTGCAGGAGTTCGCGTCCCCGGCGGCGGATGTCCTCGACCGTGAGTTCGCCGGCCTCGAGCCGGGCGAGGATGGCCTTCTGGGCGAGGTAGTCGCGGTTGACGACGCCGGCGCGGCTCTGGAGCAGGCGCCAGTTCTTCCGGCGTTCGACGGCGAAGAGCACCATCTGCCGCGAGACGGCGAACCACTTGAACTTCCCGTTGATCTCGGCCCGGATGTACACGCCGAAGTCGGGGACGAAGCTCCGGTGGGCCGGATCGAGGAAGCGGCGGCGGACGACGTCGTCCTGGGTGATGAGGAGCAACTGGTCCTCGAGGTGGACGAGGTCGCGGGCCTGTTCCTCGGTGATGGCGCGGATGTGCTTGCGGAAACGTCCCTCGGTGAGGGCCCAATGGGCGACCGTGTAGGCGTATTCCTCGCCGGTGGACTTGTACTTGGTGCGCCACCAGTCGCGGTCAACCGACGGGTTGCCCTTGACCGAGAGGGCTTCCTGCGAGGTCTCGCCCAGGGAGGGATCGAAGACGAACTCCGGCATGGCGCGGGAGTCGCGGGCCAGCTTGGCCTGGTGGGCGCTCATGTTGTCGCCCACGCCGTGTTCCGGCTGGCAGGTCGTGTAGCACTGGAAGAACGCCGTGCCGCGGTACTCGAGCCCGTCAAGGATGGACTTGTAGAGCTTGGCGGCGTTGGCGATCGACACCTGGGCCACGTAGGGCGAGCCATGGCCGGCGGTGAACGCTTCGGCGACGCTCTTTTTCTCGATGAGCTTGCCCTGGGAGGCGACGCCGAACTGGTTCATGTCGAACCCGCCCAGCATGGTCGAGGAATCCGAATTCTGCCCGCCGGTGTTCGAGTACACCTGGGTGTCGAGCATCAGGATCTTCACGTTCGGCCGGTTTTGGAGGACGACCTTGGAGACGTTCTGGAACCCGATGTCGCCGAAGGCGCCGTCTCCGCCGACCGCCCACACCTTGGGCAGCTCGCGGATTTCCTGGTCGGTCATGTGCGTGTCGTCCAGGTGCGTCAGGCGGAAGTAGTCCTCGCGGCTGATCACGCCGTCCTCGCGCTCGAGCAGGGCGCGGGCGAGGCGTTCGGGCGCGACCGAACGGCGGGCGTGCTGGAGGATGAGCGACTCGCCCAGCAGCCAACTGATGGTGGCGCCGTCCTGGAAGAGCGAGTTCATCCACGGGTAGGGATGCGGGTTGGAGGGCGGCGTCGAGCCATAGACGGTGTTACAGCCGGTGCTGGCGCCCATCATCATGACCGCCATGCCGTTGGGGGCGCGCTTGTCGATGGCCTGGAGTTCCTTGTGGTTGAAGGCGTCCTGGCGCATGACGGCGACGATGGCGTCGATGGCCTGCCGGTCGGTGATGGGACCGTGCTGTTCGAGGCGGCGGTCGGTGTCCTCGTCGTTTTCGCCGCCCAAACCCATGAGGATGTGGGCGACGGCCCGCAGGAAGAGCCGGTGTTGCTCGGGATCCTTTTCCCGGAGGGCGGCCAGCCGGGCCGGGCCTTCCTGCTCCAGGCGGTCGGCCAGGGCCCGGAGACGATCGGCCTTCTTGTGGTAGAGCGGGCGCATGTAAGCCTCGGTGACCGAGGCAATGGCGCGGAGGATGGATTTCTCGCCACAACCGGCGCAGGCGCCGTCGCCGCTGACGAGGGCCTCGTAGTTGCGGCGGACCATGAGGTGGTTGCGCAGGGCGGCCTCGCGCGAGTGGGCCGGGTCGTCGTCGTTGTACAGGCCGAGGAACTTCTTCGGGGTGTCCGGCAGCAGCCGGGAGAAGATCTGGGCCGTGGTGTGGCGGGCGTTGAGTTCCTCGGTTTCGGGAACCATGCGCAGGGCGTCATGGTCGCCGCAGACCTCGACGCATTCGCCGCAGCCTTTGCAGAGGTCGCTGACGTAGATCTGGAAGAGGCCGCCGGCGCCGGGTTGCTTCTGCTCGAGGGAGCGGAAGATGGCCGGGACCTTGGCGTAGGCCAGGGGCAGTTGTTCGATGATGCCCATGAATTCGTCGCGGGCCTGGCGGCTGATGTGGTCGAGCCGGTCCACTTCCTCCCGCACGATGTCCTTGAAGGGGATGGCCTCGCGCTTCTTGGCGGCCTCGAACATCCGCTTCCGGGCCCGTTCCTCGACGCCCTTGAGCTCGGCGATGAGCTTCTCGCGTTCGGCGCGGTCGCTGACGTAGTGGCGGGCGGCGGTCAGCAACACCGTGCCGATGTCCTGGGCGGTGTTGGGCAGGGCGGTGTCCGGACAGGCCGTGATGCACTCCATGCACTGGGTGCAGTTCTCCGGGATGTAAACCGGCGTTTCGCGCCGGGCGACGTACTTGGACTGCGTGGCCCCTGTGGCCGCCGCCATGATGCCCACCGAGGCATAGCAACTGGCCGGTTGATGGTAACCGAGACCGGCCCGGAACTCCGCGTCGAACCGCTCCTGGGCGAAGATCGGCGGCCGGGGCGGCTGGTTAGCCGGGGCGGGCAGGCCGCTGCAAAGCGTGGCGCAACCGGCCGTCGGCAGGACCGGCGGCAATTCCACCGGCGTGCGGGGCGGGTTGCGCATGCTCGAGCGGTCCGGCTCCTCGATGTCGCCGTAACGGATTTCCCGGACCCGCCGGAAACCCTCGGTCATCACCGTCATGTTCGACTCGACCACCGCGTCGCCGAAGCGGCCGAACTTCTTCTGATACTGGGCGCGGACGACTTGGTGGAACTCCTCCTCGCTGATGCCGAACTCCTCGAGGAAGGGCGACACCCGGAAAAACGCCCCCAGGAAGCTGTTGCCCTGCATGCGCAACTGGAGGTCGGGCCGGTCGGTGGCGGCGCGGGCGATCTCGAAGCCCGGCAGCACGAAGACCCGGATGTTGTTGGCCCGGATGAACTCCCGGTACTGGCGCGGGATCCGCTGCCAGGCCGTCTCCGGATCGTCGCTGGATTCCCAGACGAAACTGCCGCCCTTGTTCAGCCCGGCCAACGGGTTGGTGTGGGTGAATGCCTTGGGATCGCAGCAAAGCACCACGTCCACGTGGTTGAGTTCGCAATTCACTTTGATCCGCTCGGGCGCGACGGTGAGGTAGTAGTTGGTGGGGGCGCCCTTCTTTTCCGACCCGTACTTCGGGTTGGCCATCACGTGGAGGTGCGGCTTGAGGTTGCCGTCCTCGTCGTACTGCGGGTCGCGCTGATCCAGGATTTCGCCGAACTCCCCGATGATTTCACCCAGGTTCTTGCCCGTGGTGATCATGCCCCAGCCGCCGATCGAATGGAACCGGACGGCAATGGCGCCCGGCGGCAGCAGGGAGGGGCGGTCCTTGCTGATGACCGCGTAGGGATGCTCGACCCCCAATAGGAAGAAGGTTTCGCCGTCGGCGGCGCCGCGGCCGTCGGTGCGCCGGGTCTGGCCGATGGCGAACTCGTAGGCGCCCAGGATGTGTTCGGGCCGGAAATCCCGCGAGCCGATGCCGTACACGCCGCGGAACAGCCGCGGGGTTTCCCCGGGCGCCAGCGGCGGCAACGGCCCGCCGAACCGCGCGGCTTCCTGGGCCTTGTTGAGCGCCACCCGGATGTCCCTCGCCAGCGGGTTGTCCCCGGCCAACGGTTCGTCCGTCCGCTCGAGGACGATCACGTGTTTCTTGCCGCGGAGCGCCTCGACCACCGCCGCTTCCGGGAACGGGCGCAGGACGTTGATGTGGATCGAGCCCACCTTGGCGTTGCGCTGCTCCCGCAGGTAATCGCACGCCGCCTCGATGTTCTCGGCCGCGCAACCCAGCGACACGAACACCGTGTCCGCGTCGTCGCACTTGTACTGCGAAATCAACCCGTAGTAGCGGCCGGTCAGTTCGCCGAACTCCCGATAGGCCTCCTCGAGGAACTTCAGAATCGGCTCGGCGAAGTGGTTCCGCCGCGCCACCACGCCGTTCATGTGGTGTTCCTGGTTCTGGACCGGCCCCAGCAGGATCGGGTTGGTGAGGTCCATCATCCGCGGAACCCGCCGGCGCCGCGGCCCGAACAACTCCCGCTGGGCCGGGGTGGGGCAGTCGATGAGGTCGTCCGGCGCTCCCAGAAACTCCCGGATCAGCTCCGCCTCCGGCGCCCGGTAGGTGCGTTCGGCGTGGGTGATGAGCATGCCGTCCTGGACGTTCATGCCCGGGTTGAGCGCCAGCTCGTTGACCTTGCGGAGAATCAGCGCCTGGTCGGCCGCCTGCTGGCCCTCCTTGGCGAACAGGATCGTCCACCCGGTGTCCAGCGCCGCGTACACGTCGTCGTGGCCGCAATGGACGTTGAGCGCGTGCTTGGTCAACGCCCGGGCGCCGACCTCCAACACCATGGTGCTGAGTTTGCCCGGCGCGTGGTAGTACTGCTCCATCGCGTAGGCGATGCCCTGGCCGGAGGTGAAGTTCACCACCCTCCGGCCGGTCACCGAAAACGCCGTGGCGCCGCCCTGCGCGGCGTGCTCGCCCTCGGCCTCGATGGCCACCTTGCTGTTGCCCCACACATCCAACACGCCGTTGGCGTAGGCCTGCTGGTACAGCTCGCCCATCTCCGTCGAGGGCGTGATGGGATAGAACACCCCGCCCTCGGTGACGCGGGCCTCGACGTGCCAGGCAACCAGTTGGTTGCCGTTGCAGGTGACCCGGATGCCGGGGTACTTCGGTTTGCGCGGAGGAACGAACGCCGTGGCGTTCGTGCCGCCGGTCGGTGAGATGGTTTCCAGCCGAGTTGTCATGTTCGGAAAAGGCGACGGGCAGATTGGCGTCCACCGGATTTGCCCTGCCCAAGGCAAAATCGGTGGAAAGATAGGCGCCCTTGCCGCGCGCTCAAAGGAAAATCGCCGCCCGCCACGAC
>RFJD01000171.1 GCA_003695015.1 Verrucomicrobiota bacterium
CAAACCGCACGCCAGCACCATGACCGGCGCCGCCATCCATGCGCGGAAGGACTTCATGGCCGACAGCCTGCCAAACGCGCCGCCGCCGCACAAGGCGGGGATGGGGCGCGCCCCCCGCGGCCTGCTTTTGGGCGCGGACGGCGGGTTTGGGACTTGGTTTGGCGGTGGCACCAATCTAGCTTCGCCACTCACAGCGACATGAGGAAGACCTTGGGAATCACCTTGCTGGTCCTGGCCGGCATCATGGGCCGCACCCACGCGGAGCCGGTGGTGCTGGTCCAGACCAACGCCCTCTGGCGGTACTTCAAAGGCACGCAGGAGGCCTCGGACCCGATCGATGCCTGGCGGCAGCCCGGTTTCGACGATTCGGCCTGGGCGCAGGGCCGCGCGACGTTCACCTACGGCCCGGACGGGTTTCAGGGGACCGTGTTGAGCGACATGCGCAACCATTACCGGACCGTGTTTCTGCGCACGCGGTTCGAGGTGGCCAGCCCGGCGGACGTCGAGAACCTCGAGCTGATGGCGGTGGTGGACGACGGGTTCATGGCCTGGATCAACGGGCAGTTGGTCGCGCAGGTGCGCCCGCCGGCGGGGGAGCCGCGATACAATTCCCTGGCCGGGGGGAACGCGCCGGAGCCGCAGCGGTTCGAGGTGCACCCGATCGCCGATCCGGCGGCCGTGTTGCGGCCCGGGGAGAACGTGCTGGCGGTGCAGGTGTTCAACGTCTCGCCGGGCAGCAGTGATCTGGTGTTCGACGCCGAACTGCGGGCCGAGCTGCGTCCGCCGGGACCGCCGCGCATCGTGGGCGTCGATCCGCCGCCGGGGGCGTTGCCGGAGTTGACGCGGGTGACGGTGACTTTCAGCGAACCGGTCACCGGTGTCGAAGCGCGGGATTTCCTGATCAACGGCGCGCCGGCGACGTCGGTGGAAGGCGGGGGCGCGGTGTGGACGTTCACGTTTCCGCAGCCGGCGTTCGGGGCGGTGTTTTGCGGGTGGGAACCGGATGCGGGGATCATGGACCTGTCGGTGCCGCCGCAGGCGTTCGATGTGGCCGGGGCGGACGCGACGTGGGTGTACCAGCTTTATGACGCGAGCCGGCCGGCGGTGGTGGGGTTGAACCCGCCGGCGGGCAGCACAGTGCGGCGGTTGAGCCGGATCGAGGTGGTGTTCGACCGCCCGGTGTTGGGCGTGGACGCCGCGGATTTGCGGATCGACGGCCAGCCGGCGGAGTCGGTCACCGGCGTGGCGGCGGGGCCGTATGTGTTTCGGTTTGCGCCGAGGGAGGCGGGCGCGGTGGCGGTGGCGTGGGCGGAGTCGGCCGGCATCGTGGACGCCGGGCCGGAGGGGGCGGCCTTCGCGGGCGGTTCCTGGAGCTACACGGTCAACCCCGACCTGCCCCGGCCGCAGGTGGTGATCACCGAGTTCGTCGCCCAGAATGTGTCGGGCTTGCGGGACGAGGACGGCCAGGCCGAGGACTGGATCGAAATCCAGAACCGGGGGGACACGAGCGTGAACCTCGAGGGCTGGGCGCTGACCGATGATCCGGACCTCCCGGGCAAGTGGACCTTTCCGGCCGTGGTCCTGGAGCCGGGCCAGTTCCTGGTGGTGTTCGCCTCGGGGAAGGACCGCCGCCCGCCCGGCGGGGGGCCGTTGCACACCAACTTCAAGCTGAACCGGGAGGGCGAATACCTGGGGTTGTACGACGCGGAGTCGCCCCGGGAGGCGGTCAGCGAGCTGGCGCCGGCGTTTCCCGAGCAGCGCAACGACTACGCCTACGGGTTGGATCCGAACGGCGCATGGCGCTACTTCGACCAGCCCACACCCGGTCGCCCGAACGGCTTGAGCCAGATCGATGGCGTCACCGAACCGGTCCGGTTCAGCGTGCCGCGCGGGTACTATCGCGGGCCGTTGACGGTCTCGCTGTCCTGCCCGACGCCGGGGGCGGTGATTCGTTACACGACCGACGGCCACACGCCGACCGAGACGGTGGGAAAGGTGTACACCGGGCCGATCACGTTCAACCGGACGACCATTCTGCGGGCGGCGGCGTTTGCCCCGGGACGGCTGCCGTCGCGGGTGGAAACCCACACCTATTTGCTGAACCTCGGCCGGTCGCGGCTGCTTTTGCCGGCCCTGTCGTTGGTGACCGATCGGGAAAACCTCTTCGGGCCGACCGGCATCATGGAGGTCGAGCCCCGCAACACCATCTACCACGGCATCGCCTGGGAGCGGCCGGTTTCGGCGGAGTTGATCCGCCCCGAGGACAACGGCGGCTTCGCGGTCGAATGCGGCCTGCGCCTCCAGGGCGGCAACTACATCCGGCAGCGTTACGATTACCGGAACCCCAACCCTCCGCGGGGCAAGTACTCCTTCCGGCTTTACTTCCGCAGCGATTACGGCCCGGGCCGGCTGCGTTATCCGCTCATCCCGGACATCCCGGTCGAGGAGTTCGACGTTATCACGTTGCGGGCGGGCATGAACGACGCCACCAACCCGTTCCTGCGCGACGAATACACCCGGCGGCTTGTTGCGGACACCGGCCAGATCGCGCCCCGCGGCGGCTTCGTGCACCTCTTCCTCAACGGCGAGTACAAGGGCTACTACAACCCCACCGAACGCATCAACGGCGACTTCCTGCAATCCTACCGGGGCACGAGCACCGACTACGACATCATCGCCCAGGGCGGCGAGGTCAAGGAAGGCACCGGCGCGGCGTGGAACGCCCTCATGCGCTTCGTCCGGACCCATGACCTGAGCGATCCGGCGAACTATCAGGAGGTGGGGCGGATGCTGGACCTGACCAACTTCGCCGACTATCTGCTGGTGAACATCTACGCCAACACCGGCGACTGGCCGCACAACAACTGGCGCGCGGCCCGGGAACGCCGGCCCGGCGAAAAGTTCTTCTTCATCCCGTGGGATGCCGAGTGGTCTTACGGATATAAACAGGGTGTCGCCGACAACATTTTCAAGGACCAGCTTCAGCGGCCCTCGGGCAACAGTGGTCCGGAAATCCGCATCCTGTTCTGGAAGCTCAACGACAATCCGGAATGGCGGTTGTTCTTCGCCGATCGCTGCCACAAGCACCTGTACCACGGCGGCACCCTCTCGAAGGAGCGGCTGCTCGAGATTTACCGCCCGTTGAAGAACATGCTGGTGGGGACCATTCCCGGCTTCAACAACACCATCGAGAGCACCTGGATCCCCAACCGCGAGCGCTACATGACCAACCACCTGGCGGGGGTGGGCCTGTGGCG
>RFJD01000172.1 GCA_003695015.1 Verrucomicrobiota bacterium
CCGAAGCCGGGGACTTGGGCGATCTCCTCGGCGCTGGCCCGCTGCAACCGCTGCATCGACCCGAAGTGCTTCAGAAGCGCTTTCTTGCGGGCCTCGCCAATGCCGGGAAACTCGTCCAGCAGGCTCTCGGAAATCCGCCGCAACCGCAGCCGGGCGTTGTAGGTGTTGGCGAACCGGTGTGATTCGTCGCGCACCCGCTGCAGCAGCTTCAGCGCCCCGCTGTCCGCGCTCAACCGCAGCGGTTCCTTCTCGCCCGGCCGGTAGATTTCCTCGAACTCCTTGGCCAGGCCGATGACCGGGATGTGCCCGAGCCCGAGCCGGCGCAGCTCGCCCAACGCCGCGTTGAGCTGCCCCTTGCCGCCGTCGATCAGGATCAGGTCGGGCAGGCGGCGGTTGGGGGGCGCCGCTTTTTCCGAGGCGCGAACCGGACCGCGCCGGCTTTCCCGGCTGACCTCGTCCACCAGCGCCTGCAGCTCCTGCGGCGAGGCTTGGCCGGCGTCCGAGTCCGGATCGCCCGCGGCCGGGCCGGGGGCCGGAGCCCGTTGGCCCATCTCGCGCAACAGGCGGCTGTAACGCCGGCGGATCACCTCGGCCATGCAGGCGAAGTCGTCCTGGTGCGGGACGTCCTTGATCCGGAAACGCCGGTAGGCGGCGCGGTCGGGACGCCCGTTCCGGAAGGCCACCATCGAGGCCACCATGAACGAGTCGCTGATGTTCGAGATGTCGAACCCCTCGATGCGTTCGGGCGGGGCGGGCAGCCCGAGCACCTCGGCCAACTCGGCCAGGTCGCGGTCCGGATCGATCGCCACCGGCAGCGAGTAGGGCACCCGCTCGAACTTCCCGGTCCGCTGGGTGGTGCGGCGCAGGTCTTGCAGGAGGTCGCGCAGTTGGGCCGCCTTTTCGAACTCGAGGGCGGCGGCGGCCTGGCGCATCTGTTCCTCGATCTCCCGGGCCATTTCCTGGCAGTGGCCGTCGAGGAAATCGCACGCCGCCCGGACCTGCATCAGGTACTGCTCGCGGGTGACGTTGCCGATGCAGGGGGCGGTGCAGACTTTGAGGTGGGCGTAGAGACAGTGTTTGTAGTCGGCCGGACCGGGCGTAAGCGGACGGCAACCGCGCAGGTTGAACTTCTGCCGCACCAGGTTGAGCGTCCGGCGCAGGGCGCTGCTGCTGGCGAAGGGACCGAAGTAACGGGCGGCCGGGTCGTTGCGGATGCGGGTGAGGGTGAAGCGCGGGATCGGGTCGTTGAGGTTGACCTTCAGCAGCAGGAACCGCTTGTCGTCCCGGAAACTGATGTTGTACCGGGGCCGGAATTCCTTGATCAGCCGCCCCTCGAGCAACAGCGCCTCGGCGTCGGAGCGGACCACGTGGACGTCGAAATCGTGGATGGCGTCGATGAGGGCCCGGAGCTTGGGATCCCAGGCATGGCGCCGGGAAGGGTGGAAATACTGGCTGACGCGCCGCCGGAGGTCGCGGGCCTTGCCGACATAGATCACCGTGCCGAAGCGGTCCTTCATCAAATAGACCCCCGGCTTGTGCGGGACGGTGCCGAGCTTGCGGCGGATGTGGTCGGTGACCGGCATGACGCCTCCCGTGTCCCGGTATTATGCCGCGTCCGGGACGTTCTGTCAGGAGCGCCCGGCGGGCCGGCGGCGGCCGGCGGAACGGCCGCGGGAGCCGAGGCCGCTTGATTCCCGGGCCGGAGTTTCGCTAAATGCGGGCTCCATGAAGCGGATTTGGCTCGAAGGCATGAAGTGGCTGGGCGCCGCCGGGGTGCTCGCCGCAACCCTGACGGCGGCGGAATTCCGGGATCCGGTCGAGGCGGCCCTCACGCCCGCGCCGCCGAGTCCGCCCGGTCTCGAGCAAGGCCGGGGACCGCTGGTGCTCCGGCCGCCGGACCAGTTGAAAAACCGGCCCGTGTGGGAGCGCACCGCCCGCCCGCCCCAAGGCGGCATCATCCTCCAACCGCGCACGCCCCGCTCCCGGTTCCGACCCCAGCCACCCCGGGTCGAGTTCCAGGACGGCGACCGCGTGTTGCTGCTCGGCGAGGCGTTCGAGTTCGACCGGCCGCACGGCTACCTGCAGACCCGCATGCTCAGCCAGTGGCCCGACCGGCGTGTCCACATCCGCAACCTCGGCTGGCCGGGCGTCGCCCTCCTCGAGGCGCAAACCAACGGCGGCTGGGGGCCCGACATCGAGAAGCTCCTCACCCCGGCCGCCTCGTGGAAACCCACCAAGGTCTTCATCAGCCTCGGCCGCCAGGACGGCGTCATCGGCGGCATCCGCACCAACGAGTTCCGCGAGGTCTTCGACCGTTTCCTCGACCGCCTGACCGCGTTGAACGACGAGTCACCGGCCCAACTGGTCATCGTCAGTCCGCCGGCCTACGAGGTCACCCGGTACGGGCTGATCGACGCCCAGGCCGCCAACAACCGCACCGCCCCTTACATCCTGGCCACTTGGCAGGTCAGCACCAACCGCCAGATCCCCTTCGTCAACCTCTTCGGCTGGAGCATCTACGACAGCGAGAACCAACGCAAGGAAGCGGCCGAACAGCAAGCCACCCTCCGCTACTACACCACCGACGGCACCCATCTCAACGGCTACGGCATGTGGCGGCTCAGCTTCGGCCTCGGGCTCCATCTCCGATGGCCCCACAACACCTGGCGCTTCGGCCTCATGGCCGACAACACCATGCGCGACGGCGGCTTCGGCATGGACATCCTCAGCCACCACCGCTCGACCCGCGAAGCCTGGCTCCAGGGCCGCGCTTGGCGGCTTCCCACGCCCAATCCGCCCGGCGTGATCGACCTCAGCGAAAACCACCCCCAATGCTACATCCAGGTCACCGGGTTCGACCCCGGCCTCTACGCCCTCCAAGTGGACGGCGTCGAGGTCGTCCGCGGGACGCACAAGGACTGGGCCAAATACCGCGTCATTGCCGAGGGACCCGACTGGGGCCTGGCCGAGCAGGTCCGCCGCCTGGTGGTCGAGAAAACGCGCGCCGTCACGCGATGGGCCGGGCAATTCGCCGACCCCCCGGCCCGCGAAGCCGCCGAAAAGGAAATCGCCTCCCTCGAGGACCGGATCGCCAAGCTGCTCAAACCGCCGGCCCGGGTCTTCTATTGGAAGCGCATCGGCGACGCGCCGGAGGAATCCGAGGCGGACAAGAAGCCAAAGCACTGAGCCGCCGACGCACCGGCCACATCGGCACGGTGGCACGAAAACCAACGGGCGCCGGCCATCGCCGCCGGCGCCCGTTTCGTTTTCGGCAAGCGACCGGAAGCGCCCGCTCAGAAGTCGTCCACTTCGCGGTAGGCCCGCAGCAGGGCTTCCTCACCCTCGCGGCCGCGACCGGAAATGCCGTGTTCCATGCCGATGACCAATCGCCGACCGTCCTTCCGGCTGCGCTGGTAAATGTGCCGGAAGACATTGCGATAGTTGATCTCGCCGGTGCCGGGCTCGTTGCGGCCGGGATTATCGCCGCATTGGAAGTAGCCGATTTCGTCCCAACAGCGATCGATGTTCGGGATCAGGTTCCCCTCGGTGATCTGCTGGTGGTAGATGTCGAACAGGATCTTGCAGGACGGGCTGTTGACCGCCTTGCAGATGGCGTAGGCCTGGTCCGAGCGGCGCAGGAACACGCCGCCGTGGTTGGCCTCCCAGTTGAGCGGCTCGAGCACCATGACCAGGCCGTGCGGCTCGAGGATTTCGGCGCAGCGACGCAACAGGTCGATGACGTTGGCGGTCTGGAAACCCTCGGCCAGCCGCGCGCCGCCGTAACGGTTCCACCGGCCCTGACCCTCGTACTGCTGGTCCACCGAGCCGGGCACCACGGTGAACCACTTGGCGCC
>RFJD01000173.1 GCA_003695015.1 Verrucomicrobiota bacterium
CACGTGCTGCGTGATGGTGTTGCTTCCAACGGCCGGGAGACAGGCGCCAGCGCAGTCGACGGCCATCAGCGCCCATCCCTCGGAGTACACCATGCGTTTATAGGCAAACCCGGTTTGCCACGCAAACATCTTTCTGCCCTCGCGGTGCCATGAGCGGCTGGCGTCGAACGGGCGGCAAGCGATCCAAAGGGGAAAGGGTAAAGCGGAGAGGTTTGGCTGCCGGACTAGGATTCGAACCTAGACAAACAGATCCAGAGTCTGCTGTGCTACCGTTACACCATCCGGCAACCTCCAAGGCCCCCGACTTTAGGCCGGCCGCCGGCCAAGTCAAGCCCCCAAGTCCCGCGAATCGCACCCCCATCCAAGGGATCGACCCTTCAACTGCGGTGCGGGCTTCCAGACTGCGGTGACTGGGGTGAACGCAAGCACGCGAAGACGCGAAGACGCGAGGAGGGACACGGGGTGCAGGCAAGCTGGCTGCACCACAGACAGGTTGTGGTGCGGGCCTGGTCTGCAGGGCGGGCTTCCCGGCCTGCATCACCCACGCAGCCAATCCCGCCCCCTGGCGCGAGGGATCGACGGTCGCCGCCGAGCCGGCGCCAAAGGGGAGGAACCGGCCTGCGGTCCGGCCGGCCGGCGCGGCGTCGGGTCGGGCGGCTTGCCAAGCGGTGTTTCCGCCAGCATGCTTCAGGCCGGTCATGCCTGAGGAATACCGCCTCATCACGCGCCATCTCCGGGAACCGGGCTACAGCCCGGACATCGACTGTTACCTGCGCCACGGGGGGTACGAGACCCTCCGCCGCAACTGGAACCGCCCGCCCGAGGAGCTGCGGGAGGAGGTTTCGTTGTCCGGGTTGCGCGGCCGGGGCGGGGCCGGGTTTTCGTGCGGCTTGAAGTGGTCGCTGGTGGATCGCCGCAGCGGCAAACCGATCTACCTGATCGCCAACGCCGACGAGTCCGAACCCGGCACGTTCAAGGACCGGCTGATCATCCATCGCGACCCGCACCAGCTCCTGGAGGGGATGATCCTGGCCTGCAAGGCCAACGACGTGCACTTGGCGTTCATCTACATCCGGGGCGAGTTCGCCGAGGGGGCGCGGATTTTGGAACGCGCCCTGGCGGAGGCCCGGGAACACGGGTTCCTCGGCAAGGACATCCTCGCCAGCGGGTATGACCTCGAGATTCACGTCCACCGGGGCGCGGGCGCCTACATCTGCGGCGAGGAGACGGGCCTGATCGAGTCGCTCGAAGGCCGCCGCCCCTACCCCCGCCTCAAGCCGCCGTATTACCCGGCCGTGCTGGGGCTCTACCACTGCCCGACCATCGTCAACAACGTCGAGACCCTCTGCGCGGTGAAACACGTCCTGGCCATGGGCGGGGCGGAATACGCCAAGCTGGGCCGGCCGAACAACACCGGCACGCGGCTGGTCTGCCTCAGCGGCTGTGTCCGGCAGCCCGGCGTGTACGAGATCGAGGTCGGGGCCGTGACGTTCCGGGATTTGATTTTCGATCCGGCCTTCGGGGGCGGTCTGCCCGAGGGTCGGCAGTTGCAGGCGATCATTCCCGGCGGCGCCTCGGCCAAGGTGTTCCGGGCGGACGAAAAGGTGACGCTGGAAGAAAAAGCGGCCGACGGCACGACGCGGCGGCGTTCGGTGGCGGTGCTGGACCTGCCGTACGATTTCACGACGGTGGCGGCGGCGGGGAGCATGTCCGGCTCCGGGGCGATCATGGTGTTGGACGACTCGGTGGACATCGTCGAAGCGCTGGCCAACCTCAGCGAGTTCTTCGCCCACGAGAGCTGCGGTCAATGCACGCCCTGCCGGGAGGGCTCGCTATGGATGGCCAAGATCCTGCGCCGGCTCACGCGGGGTGAGGGCCGGCCGGACGACGCCGACCAGCTTCTGCGGATCAGCCACAACATCCCCGACGGCCGGACGATCTGCGCCTTCGGGGAGGCGTGTTCGTGGCCGGTCCAGAGTTTCGTGGCGAAGTTCAAAGATCGGTTTGAAGCCCGGGCCCGGAGCGGCCGTTCCCAGGGAGTGACCGCCGGCTGAGGCAGACCGGACGTCTGCAGCACAGCCCCGGCGGTGTTCGCCCGGCAAAAAGGTGGTGCAAGGGCGAGGGGGCCGGCCTAGTCTGCGATTCCATGGATGCGCTGCTGAAACTGCTGCGGGACGACGCCCGATCCTCGATCGACCGGCTGGCCCGGCTGCTGGGCATGGACGAAGCGGAGGTGGCCGCCCGCATCGCGGCTTACGAGCGGGACAACGTCATCCTCGGCTACCGGGCCATCCTCAACGAGGAGAAGCTCGGCGTGGACACGGTGCGGGCGGTGATCGAGGTGCGGATCACGCCGGAGCGGGAGGGCGGTTACGACCGGATCGCGGAACGGATCGCCCGCTACAGCGAGGTGCGGTCCTGCTACCTGATGAGCGGGGCCTATGACCTGCTGGTGGAGGTCGAAGGAGCCAGCCTCCGGGAGGTGGCCATGTTCGTTTCCGAAAAACTGGCCACGATCCAGGGCGTGCTCTCGACCGCCACCCACTTCATGCTCAAGCCCTACAAGGAACAGGGCCTCACGATGAAACCGGAGCGAAGCGAGGAGCGCCTGCCGGTGACGCCTTGACGTGGTGTTGATCCGGTCCTTCGAGAACCGTCCCAAGGAAGCCACCGAAGAAAACGGCTCTTCGTGCAGCCAGGATGGCTGCACCCCAGGCAGATTGTGGTGCGGGTCTCCAGCCTGCCCATCCGCCTCGTCACCTCGGCGGCCACGGTCGCTCCTCGTAGCGGCCGACGTAAGGAGGCCAAACATCCTCCCCGCCCGATCACCCCTCCAGCCATCCCAAACTGCAGCCAGGATGGCCCCACCACAGCAGCAGAAGTTCCGGCGGGCTGACGGCGGTCGCCCTACCGCGGCGTCGGACGCTCGAGGATGCCGCGGAGCCAGCGTCCGGTGTGGGAGCGCGGGTGGCGGGCGACTTGTTCCGGTGTGCCGGCCACCACGACGCGCCCGCCGCGGTCGCCGCTTTCCGGGCCAAGGTCGATGACCCAGTCCGCCTCGGCGATCAGGTCCAGGTGATGTTCGATCACCAGCACGGTGTGGCCGGCGTCCACCAACCGGTGAAGCACCTGGATCAACAGGTGCACGTCGGCGCCGTGCAGGCCGATGGTTGGCTCCTCGAGCACGAAGAGGTTGTGTCGGGTGACGACGCGCCGGCGGCCCGCCGGGGTCCAACCGCTGAGCAGGTGGGCGACCAGTTTGACCCGTTGGGCCTCGCCGCCGCTGAGGGTGGGACTGGGCTGGCCGAGCTTGAGGTAGTCCAAGCCGGTGTCGTGCAGGGCGTCCAACACCCGGCGGACCTTCGGCACGGCGGCGAAGAACTCCCGCGCCTCGGCCACGCTCATGTCCAGGACCTCGGCCACGTTCCGGTCGTGGTAGCGGATTTCGAGGGTTTCGGCGCCGAACCGCCGTCCGCCGCACAGTTCGCACGGAACGAACGCCGGCGGCAGGAAGCTCATTTCCAGCTTCACCACGCCCGCGCCCTCGCAACCGGGACAACGCCCTTCCCGGCTGTTGAAGGAAAACCGCCCCGGCCCGAACCCGCGCAACCGGGCCTCCGGTGTGCCGGCGAAGAGGCGCCGGATTTCGTCGAACACGCCGGTGTAGGTGGCCGGAACCGATCGCGGCGTCCGGCCGATGGGGCTTTGGTCCACCTCATGGACGGCGGCCAGGTTTTCGTGCCCGGAAACGCGCGGTCCGCTCCGCCCCCCGCGGCGGGAACGGCTCCGGCCCATCGCTCGTTGCAACGCCGGCAGGAGGCATTCGCGGACCAGGGTGCTCTTGCCGGAGCCGCTGACGCCGCTGACGACCACCAGCCGGCCCAAGGGGATGGGGACGGTGAGGTTCTTGAGGTTGTGGGCGGAGGCGCCTTCCAAGACCAGCCAGCCGGGGAAGTCGTCCGGAGCCGTTCGGGAACGACGGCCGCGCGGACGTTTCCCGGGCGGCGGGGGCACCGGCCGGCGCGCGCCGCGCAACGGATGCCGCAGCGGTTCGCGCAACCAGCGGCCCGTGCGGGATTCGGGCGCGGCCATGATCTCCTCCAACGAACCCTGCGCCACCAGCCGTCCGCCGTGGACTCCGGCGCCGGGGCCGAGGTCGATGATGTGGTCGGCACGGCGCATGGTTTCCTCGTCGTGCTCGACGACCAGGACGGAGTTGCCGCGGTCGCGGAGTTTTTCCAGGGCCGCCAAGAGCCGGGCGTTGTCGCGCGCGTGCAGGCCGATGGTCGGTTCATCCAGGATGTACAGGACGCCGCTGAGGTTCGAGCCGAGCTGGGCGGCCAGCCGGATCCGCTGGGCTTCGCCGCCGGAAAGGGTCGTCACCCCGCGCCCCAGTTGGAGGTAATCCAAGCCGACCTCCTCGAGGAAGTGGAGCCGCTCCCGGATCTCGGGAAGAATGTCGCGGGCGATCAGGGCGGCCCGGCCGCGGGGCTGGATCCGGCCGAAGTAACGCGCCGCCTCCCGGACGGACATGGCGGAAATCTCCTCGATGCGCGGACCGTCCTTTCGGCCTGGCCAGATCAGGCGCACCGCCCGGGCCACCGGATTGAGGCGCGAACCCTCGCACTCGGGGCACGTTTCTCGCTCGCCCTCGGCCCAAGCGAACCACGATTCCTCGATGGCCTCCTCGCGCGCGCCCCGGTCCACCCCCTCCGGCAGATAGAACAACTCGCCGAACCCGCGACAGCGCGGGCACCAGCCGGCGGCGGAGTTGTAGCTGAAGAACTTCGGGTCCAGCGGCGGAAACGACCGGCCGCAATCGGGGCAGGTCCGTTCGGTCGAGTGGATCGAGATCCGGCCCCGGCGGTCCATGGCGAACAGCGTGCCGCGCCCCACCGTGAGGGTTTCCTCGACCAATTGCCAGGCGGGGCGGCCGTCGGCGGCGCGCCAGTCGGCCGTACCGCGGCTCCGGCCCGGAGCGGGCAGCCGGCCGGTGACGATTTCGACGTCGTGCTCGCGGAACCGGTCGAGCCGGAAGGGCTCGTCCACGGAGTACAACCGGCCGTCGGCGCGCAATTGCCGGTAGCCGTGCCGGGCGGCCCAGTCGGCGACCTCGGAGTGGAAGCCCTTGCGGCCCCGGACCACGGGGGCCAGGAGGGTCAGCTCGCCCCGGGCGGCGGCCTCCCGCCGCAGCCGCTGGCCGACCGCCTGGCGGGTTTGCGGCGTCACCGGGCGCTGGCAGTCGGGGCAATACTGGACACCCAACCGGGCGTACAGCAGCCGGACGAAGTGGAAGATCTCGGTGACGGTGGCGACGGTGCTTTTGCCCCCGCCGCGCGAGGTGCGTTGCTCGATGCTGACCGTCGGCGGCAGGCCGGTGATGCGATCGACCTCCGGCCGGCTGAGCTGCTCGACGAACTGCCGGGCATAGGTGTTCATCGAGTCGAGAAACCGCCGCTGGCCCTCGGCGAACAGGAGGTCGAAGGCCAGGGTGCTCTTGCCGGAGCCGCTGACCCCGGTGACCACCACCAACCGGCCCAACGGCACCTCGAGGTCCAAGTTCTGCAGGTTGTGTTCGCGGGCGCCCTCGATCCGGATCCGCCCCGGCGCGGGCACCGCCGCCACATTCGCGGTTTGCACGGCCGATGTGGTAGCATTCCCGGACCCGAAACCCAATGCCGCGGCGCGCGGGACCGCCAACCGGGGCTTGCCACCCGGACGCCGGTCGCCTACGGTTCCGGATAACAAACACACCGATGCACGCCATGAACCGGACTTCTCATTCCCCCAAGCGTCCGCCCGTCCGCCGGAAGACGCCCCGGCCGACCGCCTTCACCCTCATCGAACTGCTGGTGGTGATCGCCATCATCGCCATCCTGGCGGGGATGCTCCTGCCGGCCCTCAGCAAGGCCAAGAGCAAGGCCCAAGCCATCGGCTGCCTGAGCAACGCCCGCCAGTTGATGAATGCCTGGATCATGTACGCCGGCGACTACAACGACCGGGTGGCCAACAACTTCGGCGTCAACGAAACGATCCGGGAAATCAACCAAGGCACCTTCCGGAACTGGGTGAACAACGTGATGACTTGGGGCGCCAGCGGCGGCACGGCCGACCGCAGCAACACCAACGTGGCCTGGGTTTACAACGGCGTGCTGGCCGGCTACACCGCCAATGCCCTCGGCATCTACAAGTGTCCCGCCGACAAATACGTCAGCCCGCAGCAACGGGCCGCCGGCTGGACCGAGCGTCTCCGGAGCTACTCGATGAACGCCTTCTTCGGTCGGTTCGACGCCTACAACCCCTCCGATCCCACGCTGCGCGGCCGCAACGCGCTGCTGCAAGACTACAAGCAATTCATGAAGCTGGGCGACGTGCCCAATCCGACCATGACTTGGGTCTCGATCGACGAGCACGCCGATTCGATCAACGACGGCTACTTCATCAACAACCCGAACGCCACTTGGTGGGGCGACACGCCGGCCTCCTACCACAACGGCGCCTGCGGGTTTGCCTTTGCCGACGGCCATTCGGAGATTCACAAGTGGCAGAGCCCCACCACCATCCGGGAAGTCAAGTATCAGTGGGTGCGGGTGCCTTTTGATGCCGCCGGTTTCAGGGACTTCGAATGGTGGAAGGAACGCGTCCCGTTCATTCCGTTCCGGCGGTGAAGCCCGGGTTCTCGTACCAGAACACCCCCAGATTGTCCCGCTCCTCGCAGGCGATCACGTCCTGATCGCCGTCGCCGTCCAGGTCCAAGAGCGCGGTCAAGTCGAACTTCTCGCCCGCCGGGCCTCCGAGGTCACGCGCCGG
>RFJD01000174.1 GCA_003695015.1 Verrucomicrobiota bacterium
CTACTTCCAGTGGCATTTGCGGACGGGAAGCCGGTGTTCGCCGTGACAACTCGTGCAGGTGTCGCCGTCGGAACCGCCCTCCAGAACCTCCCGGTGCACGTCGGCGTCCAACTGGCCCGCCGGATGGCACTTCAAGCAGCCCGGGTTGATCTCGGCGGGACGATACATCACGTCCGGAGGCGTGCCGTTGCCGCCGGAAGCCCAGGATTCGTCCGCGATATGGGCATCCGAGGCCCCGTGGCACTCCGCACAACCGATGCCCGCCTCGGCGTGGGTCCGGGCCAGCTCTTCGATCACGAGGTTCAGGTGGCACACGGCGCACCGACTGTTGTCCGCGCCTTCCCCTGTCCCTGCGTCCCCGAGCGACCCCGCATCGCCGAGCAGAAGCGGTTCATCCGACAGGAGAAGAGGGGCCTCCTCCTCCGAGGTGGTTTCCGCGGAGCCGGTTCCGTTGTTGCGCCCGGGCCCCGCGCAGCCCACGGCGACCCCGAGCAGCAACCCCCAAACCGCAGCGACCAAAACCTGGCGTCGCCTCGGGAGTTCGCCCCGCCGGCTGACGTGGACCGGGTGTGCCGGACGGCTCGTGTCCCCGCCGCTCACACGTACTCCCATCGGCGCAGCCACTGGTAATCCCCCGGCAGGGCGGCCCAAACCTCGCGGTTCATTTGCTCGAGAGCAGCCTGTTCCTTGAGGTCGAACTGCCGCCGCTCCCGCACCGCCAAGACCGCGTTTTCCAACTCCTCCATGCGGTTGATGCCCGGGATCGGAATGACCGTGTTGGTGTAGAGGATGTAGCGCAGCGCCAGGCGCGCCCGCTTCAGGTCCTCCTCCCGGTTGCCCGTGAAGAGGGAACCGGCCGCAAAAGGCTTGATGCCGAAAGCGCCCACGTCGCACTTCTTCAACGCCGGGAACAGGCTGTCGCGCGGCGCCGCCTTGCTCATCGTGGTGAACGGGAAACAAACCACCTCGATCTCCGGGAAGTACTCGATCATGAACTTGATCCAGCGGCGATCGTGGGACGAAAAGCCGATGTGCCGCGCCTTGCCCTGCTTCTTGGCGGTGGTCAGGGCCTCGACGATCTCACAGGCGGTGTTGAAGGTGTGGCGGCCGCCGGGTTCGAGGCAGGTGATCCGCCACAGGTCCGTGTATTCCTGTCCGGAGTCCCGCAGCAACTCGTCCAGCGATTGGAGGAGCTTCTTGGCCGTGCGGTAGTTCTCGTTGCGCACTTCCTTGGCCCCGTGCGAAAGCGCCAGGTACATGCGGTCGCGACGGCCCTTCAGGGCGCGGGCGTCCCGTTTGACCTCGTTGTCCCAGCAGGCATCGATGTAGTTGATCCCCAGATCGATGGCCCGGCTGATGATTTCGGTGCGTTCCTTCTGGTTGCAACGGGTATGGCCGCCCAGACAGACCGCCGAAACCATCAGGCCGGTCTTGCCCAGACGACGGTATTCCATCTGCGGGTTGTAGTTCAGAATGCGGGAAGGATCCGCTGCGGTCTCCGGCGCGGAGGCCGAAGCCGCCCGAAGGTCCCCCGCGGCCCAGGCGCCCGCCGCCAAGCCCGCTGCGGCCTTGGCCGTGTCGCCCACGAACTGCCGACGATTCATCGCTTTCATGGTCTGTCTCCGTTTGGGGTGTTCGATTCTCCGCTCGCCGGGCAAGGCGTGAGGGGCCTCAGGCACCGCCCTGCCCGCCCATCGCATACAACTGCCGGATTTCCTCCTCCGTCAGTGTCCGCTGGTAAATACGCACGTCGTCCAGCCATCCCTTCCATCCCGGACCGATCTCGACGTCCTGCCCTTCGCCGGTGTCGATCGGCCACAAGTCCAGCAGGCCGATGTCGTGAATGACCGCCGGTTCACCGTCCAGGTAAAGCCGGGCATGTTCATACAGATTGGGAGGGGAGCCGGCACGGATCACAATCGCCACGTGATGCCACTGGTCGTCGTCGGTGGCATCGCGCATGTACAGGTAGCCGCCTTTGGGGGTGACCCCGATCCGGCCCCGGATGAACCCGAACCGCCACATCTTCCCGGCGTCGTTGACGCCCCACACCACGATCTGGCCGGAACGGCTCGGCGTCCGGATCCAAGCCGTCACCGTCCGGGGCTCGGTGCCGGTGATGCCCTTGAAACCGCGCACCACCCAGCGCGCCTTGCCGTCCAGATGCACCGCCCCGTTCACGCGGCCGGCTCCCCACTCGATCCCTCCGCCCCGTTGGACCAATGTGGCGTCGCGCCCATGGCCCGAAGCGTCTCTGGCCACGGCGCCGGAGGTTTCATCGAACCGCCACCACGCCGCCAACGCCGGGTCGCGGTCCAAACTGCTCTCGGCCGCCCGGACCGGCGCGGTCGCGGCCGCCACCACTCCTGCAACGGCCACGGCCAGCCCCATGGCAGGCTTTCTCCGCCAACATCGCCTCGCCACGCCTGCGAACCACCGCCGGCGCCGCTCCGCAACCTGGTTCCCCGCGTGCGCTTTCATGAGTGAAACTGCTGCCAGTCTCAGGTCAGCAGAAGATCAGGTCAACCAGGAAATCCCCTCCGGAAGCGCCCGGAATCACCGGCCGGCTTATCGGCTCCGCACCAGTTCCCCGAACTGTTCCAGCAGGTCGTACTTCTTTTGCCAGGTGGTGTACATGAACCCCCGGACGTTCGGCAGCGGATCGCACAACTCGAGCCACCGGCGCACTTCGCTCAAATTGTCGGCGTCGTAGTAGCAGGCCGCCAGCACCCGGAAACCCTCCCGCGCAAAGAACTCCAAGCTCTCCGGCCGCGGGCGCCCGCCCCACACGGCCATCGTCAGGTCGCGCGGCACGTGCCGCCACGAACCCTCGAAGCTTCCCTGCACCAGGTAGTAATCGCCGTGGGCGTTGTGATGCGGATCGAGCATGTCCGACCACGCCATCACCTCCAACCCGGGACGATGGCGGCGCAGGATCTCCACCTGACGCGTGATGCATTCGCCGAGCAACTTCGCCATGTCCTTCCCGGCGCAGGCGGCGCACGTCCCGCCCATCCGGACCTCGTCCATGTTCAACAACACCCGCCGGGGCTCCAGATGCTTCGCCAACAACGCCGCCTCCCGCTCGCAAATCTCATACAATTCCGGCTCGGCCATGCAGACCGTCACCTGCGAGGAGTGGATCCGCATCGGATGGTACCAGCTCACCCGCAACCGTTGGCCGGGCCGGATCCGGCCGCCCGGCGCCAGCCGCAACACCGCCGCCGGATGATCGTCGTTCCAGAGGCTGAATCGCGGGTCCACCAACGGCAGGTAATCGCGCCCCTCCTCGTACGTGACCAACCCATCCTCGCTCCGCACCGTCACCGGCGCGCCCGGACGCCGCAGCACGTTCACCGGCCCCACCTCCTCGATTTGCCAGTCATCCAGCCAGAACCGGCCTTTCCGACCGCCCCACACCCCGGCGTACACCCGCACCTGCTCGAAGTCCATGCTGTTGAAGATCAGCGACACCTGCCGCCATCCGTCGGTCGTGGCCGGAAGATCGAAGGTGCGCGGCGCCAGCGAGCGGTTCCCCGCCAGGACCGCGATCCGGAAGGCCCCCGCCGGCTCCAGCCCCTCCGTGCGCACCCACAGCCGCACCCGGTAACACCGCCACGGCCGCACCGCCACCTCCTGCATCACCCGGCCGTGGCCGTAAGGGTTGGCCGTGAAGTGCTCCAACCGGATCGAACACCGCCCCGAGCGCTTCACGGTTTCGTCGGCGAAACTCACCTCGCCCGGTTGATCGTGGAACCGGTACCCCGCAAACCGGTCGCCCTTGTGCTCCTCGAAACCGCCGTTGACCAGCCGCACCTCCGGCTCCGGCACGAACCGCGCCTCCGACCCGCCGGCCACGAACAGGGCGTCCCTGACCGGCAACCCCTCGGCCAGGTGCGGATTGTACCCCAGCACGCCGCCGCCGTAACCGACCGAGAAAACTGCGGGAATCAGCTCCAGCCCCAGTCGCCGGCAGGTGTCGCGGATCGCTTCCAACCGCGGGAAAAACTCCGGCGGCTTGCGTCCGAGGGAATCCAGCCCGGCCGACAACACCGCGCCGGTGTACCCGGCCTTCGCCGCCCGTTCCAAGACCGCCCGGACCTCGGCCACCTGCCGGTCCTGCGACAGGTTCCAGCCAAACACCCACACCAACCGGTCCGGATATCGCGGGCCGTCTCCACTCC
>RFJD01000175.1 GCA_003695015.1 Verrucomicrobiota bacterium
CAAGCCGCGCAACGAATGGGACTCGCCCAACCCGGGCACGGTGATGGTGCAGTTCCACGGCGTGGCGCCGGCGGACGGGCGGCTCGAACTGGTGGTCCTCGCCCGCCCGGGAACGGCCGCCTCCGGTGAAGTGAAGCCCGCCCTTTTGCGCCGCCCCTTGGCGGAGTGGAAATGACGCCGGCGGGATCGCCTTCCCGCAACTCGAGCGGCACGTGAGGTGGGCCGCTCGCGGCCATCGGTGAGGCCGTTTCTCGCCAAGGGCCTCGCGGTTGGCGTACCTTGGGAAGCAGCGATGACCGAGGGACGCGTGGAATCCTCACCAGAGGTGGTGGAACCGGCCGCCGCCCCGCCGCCGCCGGATCTGCCGCAAGGGGGCTGGGTGGATTTGCTGGGTGTGCGGTACTGGCATTGCCGGACGGCCGAGGGCGGCGACTTGTACCTCACGCCCCACGGGGTGCCGTTCGCCCGCCAGTTGCAGCCGGAGAACTGGTTCGAGCGCCGCTGGTTCCGCACCCACCGGGTGCGGTTGCACGGCACCAGCACGGTGTATCGCGTGCCCACCCGGCCCTCGGCCGGCCGCCAGCTCCAACTGGTCGTCAAATGGTCGCGGGTCGGCGAGGATGTCCCCGGCGACACCCTCAGCGTGCAGCGGTTCATCAACGCCGAGTTCAACTCGCCCTTCGAGGAGTTTGCCCTGCTGATGGAGTTGCGCCAGGGCCGTTACGGTCCGCCGGGTTACCGGGTCCGGACGCAGAAACCGCTGGCGATCTACGTGCCGCCCGAGCGGATGCGCCGCTGGGAGACCGGCCGTTCGGAAAGCAAGATCGCCGCCAAGCTGGCGCAGCATCCGGGCGTCGAGCTGGACATTCTCCGGCAGTACGTGCTGGTGTACGAATGGGTCAAGGGAGTCGATCTGGTCGAAGCCCTCAGCCGGGCCGACCTGCCGGAGCAGGAACGGGATCGGATTCTGAGCGCCATGACCGGCCTGGCCATCCATGAGCTGGCGCTGAAGGGCTTCCGGATGGCGGACATGAAGCCGGCCCACATCATCGTCCGGCCCGGCCCGGATGGTTCCCTCAAGAAGGACAAGAGCGGCCAGGTGATCTACGCGCTGGTGGATCACGAGTTGCTGGTCCGGACGCCGGAACACGAGGAGGCGGTGCGCCACTCGCACCGGATTCATTACCTCGAGCACATGGCGCGGCGGTTCGAGGCGCCCCGGGCGGGCGACCTGCCCCCGCACCTGCACGCGGTGCGCATCCTGGGGGTGGATTACATCTACGGCCGGGCCGAAAGCACCGGCGGCCGGCTCTGGGTGGCGGGCAAGGATCCCGACCTGTTCAACTACTTCCTCCCGGAACGTTGGCGGCGCACGCCGCGGGAGTCGCTCTCGCCCTACAGCCAAGTCTATCGCACCCGGACCAAGGACAACATCAACCTGGTCTGGCGGGTCTCCCGGCTGGGGGACGTGCCCGATTACAGCGATGCGGGCGACCGCCTCGAGGCCATCCGCGAACAGGGCTTCAACAGTCCGTTCGAGGAATTCGCCCTGGCCTACGAGCTGAACCGGCTGGGGTTCCGGACGGTGTTTCTCCGCGCGATCTACATGACCGGCAGGAAGGTCCAACGCCGCGGACCGGTGGACCTGCGGCGTTACGAGCGGTTGGCCGATCTCCGCACGCCGGACGGCGAACCCCTGCTGCTGCCGGACCACGAGTACATCAGCATCTGGGGCTTTTGGAACGGGGCGGACAAACTGATCGTCGGTCATCGCGGACCGCCGACGCGCGGCCTGGACGCCGAGGCAGCGGCGTTGGAGGGGATCATCAGCGAGGACACGATGGCGGACTTGGTGTACACGGCCCGGACACGGCTGCGGCGGCTGGGGTTCGAGCACCTCTACCTGAAGCCCCACCACCTGCTGGTGTCCGTCAACGAACGGCGGACCCTGGTGTGCGGGGCCAACGGCCAGCCGGAGATCCGGCTTTGCAACTTCGAGTTGCTGCGTCGGATCCCGGACGGCGAACCGGGCGCGGAAAGGGGCGTCCACCGCGCGCCGGCGGTGCGCTGGTAGGCCGCGGCCGGACCGGGCTCAGGGCCGGCGCTCGCGGATGGCCTGGAGGATGTCCGCGATGACTTCGTTGCGCGGGCGCACGCCCTGCGGGCCCTTGCCGTGGATGCGCACGCTGACCTTGCCGGCCGCCAGGTCGCGCGGTCCCACCGCCAGCATGGTGTGCACGCGCGCCTTCTCGGCGTCGGCCACCTTGGCCTTGATGGGGTTGTGCGAGAGGTCGGCGGTGGCGCGGACTTGGTGGGCGCGGAGTTCCTCGACGATGCCCTTCGCGTAGCGCACCAGCGGTTCCTCCTCGCCGATGGTCAGCACCCGCACTTGCTCCGGCGCCAGCCAGAGGGGGAAGTTGCCGGCGTAATGCTCGATGAGGAAGCCGATGAACCGCTCGTGGGTGCCCAGCGGCGCCCGGTGGATGCAGAGCGGCGTCTTCATGGTGTTGTCCCGGTCCTTGTACTGGAG
>RFJD01000176.1 GCA_003695015.1 Verrucomicrobiota bacterium
ACCACCCCCGCAACCCGGGCCGCCGAAACCACCACCAGCCCGCCGCCTCCCGCCCAAACCCGCGTGCCCGCCACGCCCGCGCGTCCGGGTGAACCGGGCCGATCGCGGCCGCGGCTCGATCCCATCGTGCGCGTCGAGCTCGGTCGCTTGGACGAACTGCTTCGCCTGGTGGGCGAGTTGGTCATCACCCGCGGGCGATTGGGCGACCGCCTCCAGCAGCTCCACGGCCGGGTGGACAAGGCCCTTTTCCGCGAGTTGGAAGAAGCCGGGCAGCTCCTGGAGCGCCAGTTGCGCGATCTGCGCGAGGGCATCATGCGCGTCCGGATGGTCCCCCTGGCCCAGGCCTTCGAGCGCATGCAGTTCGCCGTCCGCGATCTGGCCCGCGAAACCGCCCGGCACGTCCGGGTCGTCCTCCGTGGCGAAGACACCGAGGTGGACAAACTGGTGGTCGAGCGCATGCTCGATCCCCTGCTTCACTTGGTTCGCAACGCCGTCAGCCACGGCATCGAACCACCGGCCGAGCGCGCCACCGCCGGCAAGCCCGAAACCGCCACCATCGAACTCCGGGCCGCCGCCGCGGGCGACACCGTGGTCATCGAGGTCGCCGACGACGGCCGCGGGATCGGTTTGGAGAAGGTCGCCGCCCGCGCCCGGCGGGTCGGGTTGCTCGGGCCGGACGAACCGCTCGATCCGGATCGCCTCATCGACATCCTGTGCGCCCCCGGCTTTTCCACCCGCGAGGAAGCCGACCATGCGGCCGGCCGCGGCGTGGGCATGAGCGTCGTCCGCAACGCGGTGCAGGAACTGGGCGGCCGCCTCGATGTGACCAGCCAACCCGGCCGGGGAACCACCTGGCGCATCCAATTGCCATTGACGGTCCTGATCGTGGACGCCGTGTTGGTGGAGGTCGCCGACCAGACCCTGGCCATGCCGCAACCGGCCTTGAGCGAGATCCGGCGGATCGAAGCCGGCTCCATCCGGCAGATCCAGGGCGGCGAGATCATCCCTCATCGCGACCGTCTCCTGCCCTTGCTCCGCCTGAACCGCGTTTTCCGCTGGCCTGAATCCAAGCGATCCACCCTGGACGTCCTGGTGGTCGGCCATGAGCCCGACCTGCTCGGGCTGGTCGTCGATCGCGTCCTCGGCCAGCGCGAAATCGTCGTGCGCGCCCTCGACGACCCGTTGGTGCGCACCCCCGGCATTGCCGGCGCCACCGAAGCCAGCGATGGCCGGGCGGTTCTGATCCTCGACGCCGCAGGGCTGGTGGCCCTGGCCGCCGGCCGGCGCAAACTGCGCTCACGTTCCGCCGCCACCGTCTCAACCCCCTCCCGCACACCATGAACCCGAAGGAAATCACCCAAGCCGCCGAACCCCACATCCTCTTCGAGCTGGCCGGCACCACCTACGGGATACCCAGCCGCCAAGTGCGACAGCTCGAGATGATCCAGCACATCACCCCGGTGCCCAACGCCCCGCCGTTCGTCGAGGGCGTCGTGTTCACCCGCGGGCAGGTCATCCCGGCCATCGACCTCCGCACCCGTTTCGGGTTCGAGAAAGCCCCGCGCGACCTTCGCACCCGGCTGCTTGTCGTCAGTCACGAGGATCGGACGGTCGGCTGGATCGTCGATTCGGCCCGGGAATTCGTTCACCTGGACCCCGCCGGCATCCAGCCGCCGCCCGAAACCCTCCCCGAGGCGGCCCGACGCTGCCTGCGCGGGGCGGTGCTGCTGGGGGAACGTCCCGTGCTACTGATCGACGTGGCGGCGGTGCTGGCCGCCTCCCCGGCACCCGCCGCCGAATCCCAACCCGCGAACCAAACCTGAACCCCTTTGAACCGAATCCTGCCAACCCATCTCACCGAACCGGAGTTGCCGTCATGAAAACGAAAGGATCCAAGAAGGCCCAAGCCGCCAAGAGCAACGCCCGCTTGGAGGAAGCGCTCGCCCAACTCAACCAGTTGGCCGACGACTTCGCCAAAGGCGCGGAAACCCAGCACCGGAGTCTGGATGTCGCCGGGGCGGAGATCGACCGCCTGACCCAATCCCTGAAGGAAACCGCCGAACAGGCCGCCTCGATCTCCTCCTCGACCGAGGAGCTGGTTTCCGGCGCCAACGAAATGGCCGCCTCGATCGAACAGGTCACCGCCAGCTCCCGCACCTTCGCCACCTCGGTGACCCAGGTCTCCTCCTCGACCGAGGAAACCGCCGCCTCCGTGGCCAAGCTGGCCGAAACCGCGGATCAGATGGCCACCTCCGCCACCGAGGTCGCCTCCGCCATGAACCAGATGGCCGCCTCGGTCAAGAGTGTCACCGACGACACCGAAAATCTCAGCAGTGCCATCGACGAAACCTCCGCTTCGGTCGAGGAACTGGCCCGCTCCGGCCAGGGTCTCCGCGAAAACGCGGACCAACTGGCCACCGCCGCCGAGGAAACCCATTCCTCCGTCAACCAGATGGCCGCCTCGATCGAGCAGGTCAACGCCAGCACCGAGAACCTCGGCAGCCGGATCACCGACGTCGCCGCCTCCCTCGAGGAAACCACGCGCTCGATCCAATCGGTTGCCGACAGCGCCCGCCACATCGCCCAAAGGGCCGCCGACGCCGCCACCGCCTCGGCCCAACTGGATCGATCGATCCAATCGGTTGCCGAGCTCAGCCGCCAGGCCCGCGAGACCGGCGAGAAGGCGAGCCGCACCGCCGAGGACGGCGGCCAGATCCTGAAGCGCGCCATCGAAGGCATGAGCCAGGTCAAGTCCTCCGTCGGCGATCTGGCCAAGGCCATCGATCAAACAGGCCAGCGGGCCGACGAAATCGGCGGCATCGTGGACACCATCACCCTCCTGGCCGAACGCACCAATCTGCTTTCGCTCAACGCCTCGATCGAGGCCGCCCGCGCGGGCGAGGCCGGCCGCGGTTTTGCCGTCGTGGCCGAGGAAATCCGCAACCTGGCCGACCGCTCGGCCCGCGCCACCGGCGACATCGCCGCCATCATCAAGGCTCTGCAAAACGCCGTTCGGGACGCCGTCCAGCGCTCGAACGACACCTTGCGCGTGGCCGAAACCAGCAGCCGCGACGCCGCCCAAGGCAGCGAAGCGTTGCAACACATCCTCAGCGCCGTCCGCCGGAGCGGGGAGGCCCTCGATCGCATCGCCGTCGCCACCCAGGAACAACTGGCCGCCAGCCGGAACGTCCGCGGGCACATCGACGACACCGCCCGGCAGGCGCAGGAAGTCGCCACCGCCACCAACCAGCAGCTCAAGGCGGTGGACCACATCGGCAAGGCCATCCACGAAATCCAGCAGATCAGCCGTCAGGTCGTCCAAGCCATGGCCGAACAAAGCCGGGCCACCCGCGAGATCATGAAGGCCGCCCAATCCACCAGCCAGCAGGCCCATCAGGTCCGCCGGGCCACCGAGGAACAAGCCATGGCCCTCGGCCAGGTCGCCCAAGCCATCGAAAGCATCCGCAAAGGCGCCGCCAGCACGCACCGCGCGCTGGAAGAGCAGCGGAGCGCGTCGGTTCAGGTCACCAAGGCCGCCGAGCAATTCACCCAGATGGCGGCGTCCGTCGCCCGCTCCAGCCGCGAACAAGCGGAGGCCAACCGCCAGATCACCCAGGCCATCGAAGCCATGCGGCGGGAAATCGAGCAAACCACCCGTGCCCTCGAGGAACAAAGCCGCACCGCCCGCGAAATGGCCACGGCCATCCACAACATCGGCGCCCAGATCGCCCTCATCACCCGCGCCAACCAGCAGCACAGCCAGGCCGCCGAGCAGGTCCGCCAAGCCTTGGCGCACATCCGCGAAGTCGCCGAAGCCAACCAAGCCCGCACACGCCAATCCGGCCGCGCAACCGCCGCGCTCGCCGCCCTCGAGGCGGAACCCTCCCGGCCGGACGAACCGGTCGAAGAGACCGAAGCGAGCCAAGAGGACTGAACCGGACGCCAGGAGAGTTCGCGACTCGACACCGCCGACCGGGGGACCGTCTCACCTCCGGCCGGCCTGTGTATTGGCCGGGGACTTCAAAAAACGCGGGCAAAATAAAACCGGGCTGGGAGCCTGGGGGAGGCTCTCACAGCCCGGGGAGTTTTCTAGAGTACAACTGAGGGATCAGGGGGATGTTCCAAGCCCGAGCGGTACGGACCCAGACTTGGAAATTCTCCTGGGCATTTCAAAGATCAACTCCCAACTTTGACGCCCGTTGAAATCTGTTGCGTCACAACCCGCGCGCAAAATGTCAGACCGGCTGTCTCCTGTCAAGCCCCGGACAAGAAAAAGTTTCATTTTTTTCATCCGCCTCCACGGACACCCGTCCTAATCCGGCCAAATCGACCGCCAACACCGCCTTTGCCGCTGCCGGAGCGGGTTTTCAGGCGCGCGCCGGGCCGTCTTCCGCCGGCAACAGCTTCCGCCGTTCGGCCGTCAGCAGCTCGATCCATGCCCCCATCCCGTCGCCCGCCCGGGCGGAAACCTCCAGAATCCGCGCATGATGGGCCACCCGGGCGAGGTTCGCCATGGCCCGCTCGCGGTCGAATCCGGCCGCCCCGGCCAGATCGGTCTTGGTCACCAAAACCACGTCGGCCGAATGGAACATCGTGGGGTATTTCAGCGGCTTGTCCTCCCCCTCGGTCACCGACATCAGCACCACGCGGAGGTTTTCCCCCAAGTCATAGGCGGCGGGGCACACCAGGTTGCCCACGTTCTCGATGATCAGGAGGTCCAGGCTGTCCAGTTCCAAGTGCTGCATCGCCCGGGCCACCATCTCGGCCTCGAGGTGGCAGACGGTGCCGGTGGTGATTTGCACCACCGGAAGGCCCGCCTGACGCAGGCGTTCGGCGTCGTTCTCGGTCGCCAG
>RFJD01000177.1 GCA_003695015.1 Verrucomicrobiota bacterium
GATCGAGGTGTACGACGCGCTGAGCGAGGAGACGTTGTTCCAGGATTTCGCCTATCAGGCCGGGGGGGACATGTTGGAGGCGGTGATTCCGCTGGCGGACTTGGGTTTGACGCCGGGGCAGACGATTGCCATTTCGGCGTTTCAGGAGGGCGCCAGTGACGGCTGGGCCACCGACTGGATGGAGTCGGCCGAGCTCGAGCTGACGCCGCTGAGCTCGGGGCGGATGAAGATCGACGGCGATTTCGCCGACTGGGCCGAGGCCGCCGCTGAAGGTTTGGTCCGCGCGGTGGACGATCCGGCGGACATGGCCGATTCGAGCGGCGACCTGGCGCGGGTCGAAGCGACGGTCGAGGGCAACTCGTTGTTCCTTCGTTTGTCGGTGCACGGGGTGATCCTGCCGTCGGTGGAGGACACGCCGCCGGGCATGGTGAACCGCTACTACTACCACTGGCTGATCGACACGGACAACAACCCGGCCACCGGACGCAGCAACTCCGAGTATGAGGGCAATCCCACCGGCGTGGTGCGGCCGATCGGCGCCGACCGGGTGGTCCAGATCGGCTGGCGGGATGGCGCGCCGAACGGGATCGAGGTGTACGACGCGCTCACCGAGGAGACCTTGATGGTGGACTTCGATTACGCCGCATCGGGCGATTCGGTCGAGGCGCGGGTGCCGTTTGATGTGCTGGGGGTGGCGCCGGGCCAGACGGTGGCCATCGCCGGCTTCCAGGAAGGGGCCAGCGACGGCTGGGCGACCGATTGGACCGAGCCGATCGAGCTGACCCTCGCCCAAGGCGGCGGCGAACTGCCGTTGGAATCGCTGTTTGTCGGCAATCCATTCGATTTCACCATCGACGTCTATGACGGCCCGAACGGAGAGCGCGTCGATGACGGGACGGCGTCGGCCCAAGTGGACGGGGTTCCTGTGGCGGTGACGACGAGCCGTCTGACCGATCCGGATCGGACCCGGGTCTGGGGGCGGCATCCGGCGTTGCTGGAGGCCGGCACGGTGCACAAGGTGACGCTTTCCTGCGAGATTGGCGGGGCGCCGCAGTCCCAGACCTACACCTTCAAGGTGGATCCCTACACGGTGTTGCCGACAGAGGGGCGGTTTGCCTCCGTGAATGAAAGCAACCGCGGTTTCGTGGCGAACATCTGCCAGATCAGCGTCCTGCAGACGCTGTCGGGACCGGTGCACAGCAACATCGCCGAGCTGGCCGAGCTCCAACTGGCGGGGCAGCTTTCCAACGAGGAGTTCAACCTGCCCTACTACAACGAGGTCGAGGACACGGTGGACCGCTGGGTGCTCGATCCGGTGGTGGTGCCCGGGGTGATCAACTGGTACGAACTCGCGCCGGAGTCCGAGACGCTCCTCAACTTCCCCGGCGACGAACCCTTCCCGAAGCTGGATCGGCTCCGCGCCTTCGGTTTGGAGGTTCAGGGCGTGGTCATCGAGGTGCTGACCTACCTCAAGCTCGAGCAGGGTTACCACAAGCTGGGGCTTTACACCGAAGGCGGCCACAAGGTCACGGCCGGTTTCGATCCGGACGGCCCGGTGTTGAGCCGGTTCGACAACGGGGACGGGGTGAAACGGGTGCCGACCTACTACGCCCGCAACGCGTTCTTCGACGTGGTGGCGCCGGTGGACGGCTATTACCCGATCCGCTGGTTGTGGTTCCAGACGGAGAACCGGGAGGAAAAGGGCATGCTGTTGGAGCTGTTCAGCGTGCGGGAGCGGACCCTCCACCTGTTGAACGACGATTCCGATCCGCTGGCCACGATGGCCTATCGGGCCGGCGTGCTCGTGGATCCCAACTTCGTCATGCCCACGGTTTCGCTCACCCGCCAGGGCGCCAACCTCCAGGTCACTTGGACCGGGGTGCTGCAGACGGCGCCCTCGGTGGACGGGCCGTGGACGGATTTCGGGGACGACAGCCAAAGTCCGGCGACGTTCCCGATCGAACAGGCAGTGCGGTTCTTCCGATCGCGTAGCCGTTGAGTTACCGCGGAGTCGCATGGCCTCAGTGGACACCGGCCCCGCGGCGGTTTCGGCCGTCGCGGGGCCAATTGTCTTCCGCCCGGCGCGGGGTGGGGGTGGTACGGAAAGGGATCGCCGCCGGGGGGGCGACTCACGAGCCGGGGACGATGAAGGGCAGTAGATAGGCCTGGATGGTCACCAGCACGCCCATCAACAAGGCCAGGGCCACGCTGTGCCAGAAAACGGCTCGCAGGACGGTGCCCACGTCCGGACTGTCCGGCCGGCCGCCGGTGGCGACGCTGGCGACCACGATGCTCTGGGCGTCGATCATCTTGCCCATCACGCCTCCGGAACTGTTCGAGGCGGCCATCAACACCGGCGAGAGGCCGAGCTGCTGGGCGGACACTTTTTGCAGGTTGCCGAAGAGGACGTTGGAGGAGGTGTCGCTGCCGGTCAGGGCCACGCCGAGCCAGCCGATCAACGGCGAGAAAAACGGGAACAGCACGCCGGTGGAGGCCATGGCCAGGCCGAGGGTGGTGTCCGAGCCGCTGTACCGGGTGGTGAAACCGAGGGCCAGCATCAGCGCGATGGTCAGCAGGCTGGTCCGGACGCGTTTGAGGGTGCGTCCGTAACTGCGGAGGATCTCGACCGGTTTGAGGCCCAGACAAAGCCCGGTGGCAAGGCCCGCGAGCAGCAGGGCCGTGCCGGTGGCGGAGAGGAAGTTGAAGGTGAACAGCGCCTTCTCGGGTTCCGGTTCGGGCGTCACCGGCGGCACCCGGAGCACGGCTTCATGCAAGCCGGGGATGGGAATCCTGGGGGCGAAGAGGCCGTTCAGAAGTCCCTTCACCCACGGCAGTCCCCAGACGAACACCGCCACCGACAGCAGCAGCCACGGCAGCCAGGCGCGAAAGGCCCGGTCGCCTTCGATCGGTCCGTGATTGGCGGCGGCCGCGCCGTCGGCGGTTTCTTCCAGCGTCTTTTTCGGTTGCCAGACTTTCATGAAGGCCACCAGTGCGCCCATCGAGACGAGCGAGGCCAGAATGTCCACCAGCCACGGTCCGTGGAGGTTGCTGGTGAGAAACTGCGTGAGCGCAAAGCTCAGGCCGGTCACCAGACAGGCCGGCCAGACCTCGAGCATGCGGCGCCATCCAACCTGGGCCCACACCAGCCAGAAGGGCACGACCAGCGAGAAGACGGGCAGTTGGCGGCCGACCATGGCGCTGAGCTGGTGAAGGTCCAGATCCGTCAGGGACGAAAGGGTCAACAACGGGGTGCCCAAGGCGCCGTAGGCCACCGGGGCGGTGTTGCCGATGAGGGCCGGTTTGGCCGCCTCCAACGGCCGGAAGCCCAGACCGATCATCAGGGCGGCGCTCACCGCCACCGGCGTACCGAAACCCGCCGCGCCTTCGATGAAGGCCCCGAAACTGAAGGCCAATAACAGCGCCTGCACCCGCCGATCCCGGGAGATGCCCGCAATCTGTCGCTGCAGCACCTCGAACTGCCCCGACTGCACCGAAAGGTCATAGATGAAGATGGCATTGAGGATGATCCAGCCGATGGGGAAAAGGCCGAACAAGGCGCCGAAGGCCGAAGCCGTCAGGGCCATGCGCACCGGCATGCCGTAAACGATGGTGGCCAGTCCCAAAGCCACCGCCAGCCCGGCCATGGCCGCCCGATGCGCCCGCACGTGCCAAAAGGCCAACAACCCCAGCAGGACCACGACCGGCAAAGCCGCCAACAACGCCGACACGCCCAGGTTCAACACCGGGGCATAGTTCTGTGTCCATGTCATGACAACGTCCCTCGCGATTTCAACCTGCGGTCATCGGGCGGAACCGGTCGGACGGGTTGTGCGCGGCCGAGCCTAGGGTTTCCGCCGGGGCGGGTCAATGCAGGCGCGCCCGGCGCGGAGCGGGGCGGCGCTTGCCGGGGCGGAGTCGGTTCAAGCCAGACAATGCCGCAGGGCGGTCAACAGCAAATCCACGTTGCGCGTGGTGGCGCCGTGGCCCATGAGCCCGATGCGCCACGCTTTGCCGGCCATCTGGCCGAGGCCGGCGCCGATTTCGATGCCGTATTCCTCGAGCAACCGTCGCCGGATGGCGGCTTCGTCCACGCCCTCCGGCACGGCGACGCAGTTGAGGGTGTGGAGTGAGCGCTCGGGGATGTAGCGGATGCCGAGTTCCTCGAGACCGGCCCGCAACCGCTGGTGAGCGGCGGCATGGCGGGCGATGCGGGCATCGAGCCCTTCCTCGAGGATGATCTTCAGCGCCTCGCGAAGGGCATAGGTCATGTTGACCGGGGCGGTGTGGTGGTAGAGCCGACCGCCCTCGCCGGTGTAATACTTCCGGAGCATGGAGGCGTCCAGGTACCACGACTGCGGCTTGGTCCGCCGCCGCTCCATGCGTTCGAGGGCCCGGGGCCCGAAGCTGACGGGGGCCAGCCCCGGCGGGCAACTGAGGCACTTTTGAGCGCCGCTGTAGATGGCGTCGATTTCCCAATCGTCCACGCGGACGTCGTGGCCGCCGAGGCTGGTGACGGCATCGACGACCAGCAGGGCGCCGTGCTCGTGGACGAGCCGCCCCAGACCTTCGAGGGGTTGGTGGGCGCCGGTGCTGGTTTCGGCGTGGACGATGCCCACCAGCTTGGCGGCGGGGTGTTCCTCCAACGCGGCGGCGATGCGCTCATGGGGAATGACCTTGCCCCAGGGGGCTTCGACGGTGTGGACGGTCGCGCCGCAGCGTTGCATGAGGTCCTGCATCCGGCTGCCGAAGACGCCGTTGACGCAAACGATGACCTCATCGCCGGGCTCGATGAGGTTCACGGCGACGCACTCCATGCCGGCCATGCCGGTGCCGCTGACGGGGAAGGTGAGGGGGTTGCGGGTGCGGAAGACCTGGCGGAGCAGCTCGCAGGTTTCATCGAGGATGGCGATGTACTGCGGGTCCAAGTGTCCGATGGTGGGGGCGGCCAGCGCCCGCAGGACCCGTTGCGGCACGGGGCTGGGGCCCGGGCCCATCAACAGACGTTCGGCAGGATGATCGGTGTTCATCGTTCGAGGCGTTTGTGCGCGGCGAGCGTGCCGCCAACGCGCGCGTCCGCCAAGGAGGAATTGGGGCCGGCGCGGGCGGAACGGCGGGAGGCGCGGACGCCCGGGACACTGGACGATTGCGTCCGGGGCGGGCTTTGCCCAAAGTGAACGCTCTTATGTCGGGCATGCGCAGACAGTACCCGTTTCACCTGATCGAGCCGAAGTGGCAATCCCGCTGGGCGGCGGAGCAGACCTTCCGGGCCTTCAACCCCGGGGAGGAGATTCCGCCGGAGCATCCGTTTGCGAGACGGCACGGGTTGGGCGGACGGAAGGCGGCTTCGTCGGAGCTGCCGCCGAAGTTCTACGTCCTGGACATGTTCCCGTACCCGTCGGGGGCGGGCCTGCACGTCGGCCATCCGGAGGGATACACCGCCACGGACATTCTGGCGCGCTACGAGCGGGCGCGGGGCCGCCACGTGCTGCATCCGATGGGTTGGGACGCCTTCGGACTGCCGGCGGAGCAGTACGCCATCCAGACCGGCCAGCATCCGCGGATCACCACCGAGGCCAACATCGCCACCTTCAAGCGGCAGATCCAAAGCCTCGGGTTCAGCTACGACTGGACCCGGGAGGTGGACACGACCGATCCGGGCTACTACCGCTGGACGCAGTGGATTTTTCTGAAGCTGTACAACTCATGGTTCAACCCGCAGACCAACCGGGCCGAGCCGATCGAGACGCTCACCTATCCGCCGGAGTGTGACACCGAGGCCAAGCGCCGGGCCTATCGGGATTCCAAGCGGCTGGCGTATGTGAGCGAGGCGCCGGTGTGGTGGTGCGAGGCGCTGGGCACGGTGCTGGCCAACGAGGAGGTGGTCAACGGCCGTTCCGAGCGCGGCAACCACCCGGTGGTCCGCCGGCCGATGCGGCAGTGGATGCTGCGGATCACCGCCTACGCCGAACGGTTGCTGCAGGACTTGGACCTGCTGGACTGGTCCGAGTCGCTGAAGGAAATGCAACGCAACTGGATCGGCCGCAGCGAGGGGGCGGAGGTCGAGTTCCGGCTCGAGGGGTTGGACGAGTCCCTGCGGGTCTTCACGACGCGGCCGGACACGTTGTTCGGGGCGACCTACATGGTGCTGGCGCCGGAGCATCCCCTGGTGGACCGCATCACCACGCCGGAACAGCGGGCGGCGGTCGAGGCCTACCGGGAGGAGGTGTCGCGCAAGTCGGACCTCGAGCGGACCGAGCTGGCGCGCGAGAAGACCGGCGTCTTCACCGGCGGCTACGCCATCAACCCGGTCAACGGCGAGCGCATCCCGGTCTGGATCGCCGACTACGTCCTGCTCAGCTATGGCACCGGCGCCATCATGGCGGTGCCGGCGCACGACACCCGCGACCTCGAGTTCGCCGAGAAGTTCAACCTCCCGATCGTGCAGGTGGTGCAGCCGCCGGACGAGGGCACGGATTGGCGTGGGTTCGTCGGCGACGGCATCTCGGTCAACTCGACCGGGCCGGAGGTCTCGATCACCGGTCTGCCCACCCCCGAAGCGAAGGCGAAAATCATCGAATGGCTGGAACAGAAGGGGCTGGGCCGGCGCACCGTCAACTACAAGCTGCGCGACTGGCTCTTCAGCCGGCAGCGGTACTGGGGCGAGCCGTTCCCGATCATCTGGCGGCAGGACGAGGAGGGCAACTGGTACCACGAGGCGTTGCCGGAGTCCGAGCTGCCCGTGATGCCGCCGCCGCTCGAGGAGTACAAGCCCACCCCCGACGGCCAACCGCCGCTGGCCCGGGCAAAGGACTGGGTCGAGCTGCCCGACGGCGCCCGGCGGGAGGTCAACACCATGCCGCAATGGGCGGGCAGTTGCTGGTACTACCTGCGGTATCTGGCCCCGCGCGACCGGGAACGATTCACCGACCCGGAGGCGGAGGCCTACTGGATGGGCGCCGGGGCGCCGGCCGAACGCGGCACTGGCGGGATTTCCGTCCCGCCCCGGCCGGGGGTGGACCTGTACGTGGGCGGCACCGAACACGCGGTGTTGCATCTGCTTTACGCGCGGTTCTGGCACAAGGTGCTGTACGACTTGGGCTACGTCTCGACACCGGAGCCGTTCTTCCGGCTGGTGAACCAGGGTCTCATCCTCGGCGAGGACGGCCAGAAGATGTCCAAGAGCCGGGGCAACGTGGTCAACCCGGACGACATCCTGCGCGAGTACGGGGCGGACGCCTTCCGGCTGTACGAGATGTTCATGGGCCCGCTGCAGGACTCGAAGCCGTGGAGCACCAAGGGCGTCGAGGGCGTGTACCGGTTTCTGGGCCGGGTGTGGCGGTTGTTCATTGACGAGGCGGCGGAGAAGGAATTCGAGCAGCGTTGCACCGCCGAGCCGGATCGGGCGGCCGAATGGCTCGATCAGCTCCGCCTCTCCGGCCGGGTCCAGGACCAGCCCGCCACCCGCGAGCAGCTCAAGGCGCTCCACGCCTGCATCCGCAAGGTCACCGAAGACCTCGAGGGGTTGCGGTTCAACACCGCCATTTCGGCGATGATGACCTTCGTCAACGAAGCCAACGGCTGGGAGGTCCTGCCGGTGGCGGTGTTGCGGACGTTCCTCCAGTTGCTGGCCCCGTTCGCGCCGCACCTGGCCGAGGAGCTGTGGGCTTTGCTGCACCGGCATGTCGGCCGGGAGGCTCCGAGCCTGACCTACGAACCGTGGCCGGAATACGATCCGGCCCTGCTCGTGGAAGACGAGGTCGAGCTGCCGGTCATGGTCAACGGCAAGGTCCGCGACCGCATCCGGGTGCCGGTGAACGCCGATCAGGCCACGCTCGAATCGGCGGCCTTCGCCTCGGAACGGGTGCAAGCCCATCTGCAGGGCAAGACCATCCGCAAGGTGGTGGTGGTACCGGGCAAGCTGGTGAACATTGCGGCCGGTTGAAGCCGGCTCTACAATGCGGGCATGTGGCGGCTGACCCGGCAGGAACAACGGGTGCTGTGTCTGGTGCTTGGTTTGCTGCTGGTCGGCTGGGCGGTGCGTGCCTGGCGCCTGGCTCACCCGGCACCGATTCCTGCCGGGGCGTCCCCCGCGGCTGTCCGTTGAACCATGGAACCACACGAACTGGATGAGGTGATCGACCGCATCGTGGCCCAGGACCCGCGCTATGCGCGGGAGGCCTACGATTTCATGCGCGAGGCCGTCGAGTTCACCCAGAACGCCATCCGCAAGGCCAACAACAACCGGCCCCGGCACATCACCGGCCAGGAATTGTTGGCCGGCATCCGCACCTACGCCCTCGAACAATACGGGCCCATGGCCCTGATGCTCTTCCACGAATGGGGCATCTACCGGTGCGAGGACTTCGGGGAGATCGTGTTCAACTTGGTGGACCACGGGATCTTCAGCAAGACCGAGTCCGACCGGAAGGAGGACTTCGCCGGCGGGTACGATTTCGAGGAGGTCTTCCGCAAGCCGTTCAAGCCGAAGCAGCCCGCCGCCGGTCGGCCGTTTCCGCCCGGTTCGACATCCTTCTGAACTCCCCGTTGCATGGACACCACCCGCCTCCTTTCCGACGGCCTCCGCCCGGAGGACATCCCGCCCGTGCCGGAGGGCGTCGAACTCGTGACGCTCGACAACGGCCTGACGATCATCGTCCGCGAGGATCATTCGGCCCCGGTGGTGGCGGCCCAGGTCTGGTGCCGCGCCGGAAGCATCGACGAAGGCCGCTGGCTCGGGGCCGGGCTGTCGCACGTCCTCGAGCACATGCTCTTCAAGGGCACCGAAACCCGGCCGCCGGGCCGGATCGACCGGGAGGTGCAGGAAGCCGGCGGGTACATGAACGCCTACACCTCCTTCGATCGCACGGTTTATTGGATCAACGTTCCCAACACCGGCTGGGAGGTTGCCGTGGATGTGCTGGCGGACATCACCCAGCACGCCACGCTGCCGCCGGAGGAGCTGGCCAAGGAGATGGACGTGATCCGGCGGGAAATGGACATGAGCCATGACGACCCGGCCCGCCACTCGAGCCGGCGCCTCTTCGAGGTGGCTTACACCCGCAGCCCCTACCGCCACCCCATCATCGGGCATCCGGACATCTTCAACCGCCTGACCCGCGAGGACATCGTCGCCTACTACCGGGAAAAATACGCCCCCAACAACCTGTTCTTCGTGGTCGTGGGGGACGTGGATCCCGGGGCGGTCGTCGAGCGGCTTCGCCGGGCCTTTGCCGGCACGCCGGCCCAGCCCCTTCCGCCCACCGTCCTGCCGTCCGAGCCGCCCCAGGTGGCCCCGCGGGAGTTGACCGAGGAAGGCCAGGTGGAACTGACCCACGTCCACTACGCCTGGCATGTGCCGGATCTGCGCCATCCGGACACGCCGTTGCTGGACGTGCTGATGATGCTGCTGGGCGGCGGGCGGAGCTCCCGACTTCACCGCGAAGTTCAGCGGAACCGGGGGCTGGTCACTTCCATCGACGCTTGGCTTTACAGTCCAGGCAACACCGGTCTGGCGGGTGTCAGCGCGGTTCTCGAGGCGGACAAGTTCGAGGCTGCGGACGAGGCCATCCGGGACCAGATCAGCCGGTTGCAGGAGGAGTTGGTCTCGGGGGACGAACTCCGCAAAGCGGCCAAGCAATTCGTCGCCGGCACGCTGGCTTCCCGCAAGACGATGCAGGGCCAGGCCCAGGACCTCGGCGCCAATTGGATGGCGGCCGGGGACCTGAACTTCTCGGCGCGCTACCTGCTCGCCGCCCGCCAAGCCGCCCCGGAGGCTCTTCGCCGGGTGGCCCGCGAGTATCTGGCCTTGCCGAAGCGCACCCGCTACGCCTTGGCGCCCCGGGGAAGCCGTCCGACCGCGCCGCGGGTTCTCACGCGCGCCCAGGAGGGGCCCGTCCGCAAGGTGGAACTGCCCAACGGCCTGCGTCTGTTGCTCAAGGAGGACCGGCGGCTGCCGTTCGTCGAGTTCCAGTTGGTGGTGCGGGGTGGCGTGCTCTCGGAGACCGTCCGCAACAACGGCATCACCCACCTGCTGGCCCGCATGTTGCTCCAAGGGGCCGGCGGCTTGGACGGCGAGGAGATCGCCACCCGAATCGAAAGCGTCGGCGGCCATCTGGACTCCTTTTCCGGCAATCACAGCTTCGGGCTCTCGGCCGAAACTTTGCGGGACGACCTCACCATGGCCCTGGAGTTGCTGGCCTTGGTGCTCCTGCAGCCGACTTTTCCGGCGGATCACCTCGAACGGGAACGCGCCCATCAACTGGCCGCCATCCGGGCCCAGCGCGATCAGATGCTGCCTTGGGCCTTCCGCCTCATGCGCCGCCGGATGTTCGGCCCTCACGGCTACGGGCTGGACGTCCTCGGCTTGGCGGAATCGGTCCGCCGGCTCGATGAAGCCGCCCTGCGCCGGGCGCACCGCCGGTTGGTTCGTCCCGACCGCGCGGTGCTGGCGGTGTACGGGGACATCGACGCCGAGGGTGCCCACCGGGCCGTCGAGTCGGTTTTCGGTTCATGGCAGGCGGCGCCCGAGGAACGGCGGTCCGAAGGGGGCGAGGTCGATCCACCGGAGGAGACGGCGGAGGCGGCCGGCGACAAGAAGCAAGCCGTGGTCGTGGTGGGTTTCCCGGGAACGACCATGGCCTCGGACGACCGGCTGGCTCTGCAACTCATTCAGGAGGCCAACAGCGACATGGGATCGCGTTTGTTCACCCGGATCCGGGAGGAACTCGGGCTGGCCTATTACGTCGGTTGCCAGAACTTCACCGGTTTGGAGCCGGGATACCTCGCCCTCTACGCCGGGACCTCGCCGGAGGCGGCCGCCCGGGTCGTCGAGGCTCTCCGGGAGGAAGCGGCGCGCCTGGCGGCCGAAGGGCTGGACGAGGACGAACTCCGCCGCGCCAAGGCCAAGCTCATCGGGCACAAGCGGATCGCGCGGCAGGACTTGGGCTACTACGCCACCCTGACCGCCTTGGATGAACTCTACGGCTTGGGCTACGAGCGGGTGGACCGGGAGGACGCCGCTTACGAAGCCGTGACACCGGAAGAAGTGGCCGCGGCCGCTCGTCAGTACCTGCGGCTGGAAAAGGCGGTCGAAGTGGTGCTGCGCCCCAAAGCCGACGCCGGGGGTTCGGCGGACGGGGAAAGCCGGTGAACGATCGCCGGTTCGACGGCGGCGCGCAGGCAGCGAAAAGGCTCGGGACCGCAGGAATCAGCGGACAGTGCCGCTCGGAATTGCCCGCCGGCTGGTGGCGTGTTCCTGCAGCCAAGCCACGTCCGGGTTGTCCGGGGAATGCACGTCCAGCCGGAGCAACTGGGTGGGCTGCAATTCCGGGATCGTGCGGGCGTCCTCCCACCGTTTGATGATGCCGTGGCCGTCGGCGAAGGTCACCCCCGCGCCGCCCGCATGCCAGCCGGCCGGAAAGTCCACCACCTTGGCCAGTTTGCCGCGCGCCTTGGGATTGGTGATGAACATGCCGTCGTTGATGCTGTCCGGCCGTTCATCCATGAACACCCAGAGTTTCGAGGGCGAGGGATCGTAGATCTCCGTCAGCTTGCGGAAAATGCGGTACTCGTCCTGGCCGAGCGCCTCGTTGCCGGTGTAGTTGACCCAGCAATTCATCGAGATGCTTCGCACCCGGGGATGATCGCCGTCCTCCATCCGGACGAAAGTCCGGTCCTCCGGGCAACGGTAGGGCGCCGGCGACCCCACATAGGGTCCGATCTGGGCAAACCGCGCGTCGGTCAGGTAGAGCGTGTTGGTGTTGTCGGGGCTGCCGCTGAAGTCCAGCCAGCCGCTGACCCATTGGTCCGGCCCGGCAAAGGAGCCGCCCCGCACGGCCGGCAGCCAGCCCTCGTTTTCGTCCGCATACAGGGTCCAAGCCAGGTGGATTTGCTTCTGGTTGCGGAGGCAGATCACCTCGCGCGCCCGGCCGCGGGAGCGGGCCAAGGCCGGCAACAGCATGGCGAGCAGCAAACCGACAATCGCCACCACCACCAACAGCTCGGTGAGCGTGAAGCCCGACGGGCTGTTGACTCGGCCTTGTGCTCGGTTGGGGTTTCTTTGCGGCACGGGTCCGTTTGGCTGCTGAAGCGCAGCATAAGACCGATTTCCTGCCCACGCAATACTCTTTCCCGCACGTCCGTTTGGTTTTTTTGATCCGGCCTCGGAAGTGGGCCAGATCCGATCCGGACCGGCCGATCCATTGCAACCAC
>RFJD01000178.1 GCA_003695015.1 Verrucomicrobiota bacterium
CCGGCGGATTCCGGGATTCCCGAGGGTGAAACGGCTTGTCAGCTCCCCGCCGGCGGGCCAGCGTTGAAGCCCTTCCCGGGCTCCCGGCCGGGAACGAACGACGGGGAAAGCGATGGATATCCGATTACCGAACCTGGGCGAGGGCGCCGATTCCGGCGTCGTGGTGAGCGTGTTGGTCAAAGAGGGCGACACCGTGGCCCGCGACCAGCCCATCATGGAGCTGGAAAACGAAAAGGCGGTGGCCTCGATTCCCTCGCCGGCGGCGGGTGTGGTGAAAGCGATCCACGTCCAGGCGGGCGACAAGGTGACCGTGGGCCAGAAGTTGATCACCCTGGACGCCGGGGATGAGGGGGAGGCCGTGGCCGCCGAACCGGCCGCAGGCGCCGAGTCCCCCGAGCCGGCGTTGGAGCCTGCGTCCGAGGCAGCCCCGGTGGCGGCGGAGCCGGCCCCGCTGGCGGCGGGATTGCCTCCGGCCACCGGCGCCATGCCGCCGGCGCCCCCGTCGATTCGCCGGTTGGCCAAGGAGTTGGGCATCGATTTGCGGCGGGTGCGGGGAACGGGTCGGGGCGGCCGGGTTCAAATGTCCGATCTCCGGGCCTACATCCAGCACCTCGAGAAGCTGGCGGCCCGGGCGGCGGCAACAGGCGAGGAAGCCCGGCGGCCGAAGCTCGAACCGGTGGACTTCTCCCGCTGGGGGCCGGTGACGATCAAACCGCTTTCACAGTTGCGCCAGGTCATCGGCCGGCGGATGTCGGACAGTTGGGCCTTGGTGCCGCGGGTGACGCAATTCGACGAGGCGGACGTCACCGGGTTGTTGGAGTTGCGCAAGGAGCTGGCCGGGGCCTACGAGGAGCGGGGCGCGCGCCTGACGCTGACGGTGTTCCTGGTCCGGGCCGTGGTGGCGGTGCTGCAGAAGCATCCCATCTTCAACACCAGCTTGGATGCGACCGAGGAGAACCTCGTGTTCAAGTCGTACTACCACATCGGCATCGCCGTGGACACCGAGCAGGGGTTGCTGGTGCCGGTGGTGCGGGACGTGGACAAGAAGACCCTGCTGGAGATCGCCCGGGAACTGGAAGACCTCGCACGCCGGGCCCGCGAACGCAAGCTGGCCCTGGAGGAGATGAAGGGCGGGACCTTCACCATCTCGAACCAGGGCGGCATCGGCAGCGGGCCGTTCACCCCGATCGTCAACCTCCCGGAGGTCGCCATCCTGGGGGTGGGACGGGGCGCGGTGAAACCGGTTTGGCGCGAGGGACAGTTCGTGCCACGGACACTGCTGCCGTTGTCGTTGTCGTACGATCACCGGGTGATCGACGGCGCGCAGGCGGCGCGGTTCATGGTGGATTTGGTGCAGGCACTGGAGAACTTCGATCCGGCCCAAGCGCGGCTCTGACCGGCGACAGGGCGGAAGGACCCACGGAAGCATGGAACCGATTTCGACGGAACTGGTGGTGGTCGGCGCGGGCCCGGGCGGCTACGCGGCGGCCTTCTATGCGGCGGACCATGGACGACAGGTGGTCTTGGTGGAACGGGAGCAACGGTTGGGAGGGGTTTGCCTCAACCGCGGCTGCATCCCGTCCAAGGCGCTCTTGAACGTGGCGCACACGGTCAAGGTCAGCCGGGAGGCGGAGCACTGGGGCTTGAAGTTCCAGCCGCCGGAGGTGGACCTGGAACGAATGCGGGCGTGGAAGGACGGCATCTTGGCCAAACTGGCCAACGGCGTCGCCCAACTGGCCCGCCGGCGGAAGGTCGAGGTGCTCCACGGCCGCGGTTATTTCGAAGATTCGCAAACCCTGCGGGTCGAGACGCCGGAGGGCCAGCGGTTCGTGAAGTTCCAGCATGCCATCGTGGCGACCGGCTCGTTGCCGGCCATGCCGCGGGCTTTCGACCTGGGCAATCCCCGGGTGATGACCTCGACCGAGGCGTTGGAGATCGAGGAAGTTCCGCCGACGTTGTTGATCATCGGCGGCGGTTACATCGGCATGGAGCTGGGCACGGTGTACGCCACGCTCGGCAGCGAAGTGGTCCTCGCCGAGGCGGCGCCGTCGATTCTCGCCGGCTCCGACCCCGACCTCGCCCGGCCGGTGGTCAACTCGGCCAAGAAGAACTTCCGCGAAATCCGCGTGAACGCGAAGGTGCTGGGCATGGCCACCCGCGGCAGCCGCATCCAAGTCGAGATGGAATTCAACGGCGAGCGGCTGGTCGAGCAGTACGACCGGGTGTTGGTGGCGGTGGGCCGGACCCCCAACTGCGAGGATCTCGGGCTGGAGAACACCAAGGTCACGCGGGACGAAAAGGGCTTCATCGAGACCGACGAATTCCAACGAACCACTGACCCGGCGATCTATGCCATCGGGGATGTTGCCGGTGGCGTGTTGCTAGCCCACAAGGCGACTCGCGAGGCGCGCGTGGCGGTCGAGCACATCCTGGGCGAGACCAGCACGGCCGACGACTTCATCATCCCGGCGGTGGTGTTCACCGATCCCGAGCTGGCTTGGTGCGGGTTGACCGAGGCGGAGGCGCGCCAGAAAGGGCTGAAGGTCGAGGTGGCCAAGTTCCCCTGGTCGGCTTCGGGCCGGGCGTTGACCTTCGACCGGCCGGACGGGCTGACCAAGCTCGTGATTGACCCGGAAACGGAGCGGATTCTCGGGGTGGGCATCGTGGGCCACGGCGCCGGGGAATTGATTTCCGAGGGCGTGCTGGCGGTGGAGATGGGCGCCACGGCAATGGACCTGGCCCTGAGCGTGCATCCGCATCCCACCCTTTCGGAGACAATCATGGAGTGCGCGGAGCTGTTTTACGGCTACGCCACCCACGCCTTGAGCCGCAAACATCGGGAGTGAGGCGCAACGGGTCCTGTCGGCCGGGACGCATCCGCCAAGCAAGCAAAACGCCGCCCCGTGGGGCGGCGTTCTCGTTCGCGTAAAGAGGGTTGAGCGGCTTACTGGAGGGCCTCGTAAACCTTGCCCACCAGATCCTCGCCGGGCTTGAGCGTCTTGGCGCCCTGCTTCCACTTGGCCGGGCAGGCCTCATCCGGATGGCTGGCCAGGTACACGTTGGCCTCCATCTTGCGAACCAGCTCATCGGCGTTGCGGCCGACGTTGTAGAAGTTCACCTCGGAAGAGACGAGCTTGCCCTCG
>RFJD01000179.1 GCA_003695015.1 Verrucomicrobiota bacterium
CGAAGGCCCCGACCGCGCCTTCGGCTACTACGCCGGTTTGGACGCCGACGGCTCCGTCCTGCTCGGCCGGATGGACAATGCCTGGACCCTGCTCGCCCGGCGCGCGTTCCCCGTCCGCACGAACACTTGGTACCGGCTCAAGGTGACCATGGACGGCCCCCGGCTCCGGCTGTTCGTCAACGGCGCCCCCACGCCGCACCTCAGCGTCACCGACCCAACCCACCCGCGCGGCCAGATCGGCGTCCGCGCCTTCCGGGCCGAGGCCCGCTTCGACAACCTCGTCTTCTCCAACACGGCGCCTCTGCGGTTGAACCTGCGGCGAGAGGGTGAGGCTTGGGAACTCTCCTGGCCGGAAACCGCGGTCAACGTCCGCCCCCACAGCGCCGTCCGCCTGACCGGACCCGGCGAGCCGGTGTCCCGGACCGCCACCCTGACCGGCCGAACCTGGCGAGTCCATGGGCCCGTCACCGGCGAACCGGCACGGTTCTTCTGGCTCGAGGCGGATTGAACCCGGAGATGCGCGGACCGCCCCGGCGGGCCGCCCCGGCGGCACTGGAAGGCCACCTCAATGCGGCCGGGCCGGGCGCCGGTTGGGATCCGCCGCCGCGGATGTTGCCGTCAATCCAGGTGGAAAACCTCCTCCATGGCCGCCCACCATTCGCCCGGTTGGCGGTCGGACAACGGCTGCTGGCAGGGGCCGCAGATGGACCACCACTTCTGGGTCACCGGATCGGCCGCCATCTTCGCCATGTCCGCCTCGAAGTCGTCGCCGGTGTACTCGAAGTAGCTGAACAGGTAGTACCGCCCGTCCTCCAACTTCCGCAGGAAGATCGAGTAGTTCCGGATGTGGCAGTCCTTGATGGTCTGGAGCACCTCCGGCCACACCGCCGCATGCAATTCCTTGTACTCGGCGACCTTCTCCGGCCGCAGCCCGATCACCATACCGTAACGTTGCATCGTTCCAGTCCTCTGCCCGGCTTGCAGGCCCACGGCACGCCCCGCCGAAAGGACGTTTCAACCGCGGGCCGATTCGGCCCGAGTATGAGGCCATGCGCCCATGGCGTCAAAACCGGCGAACGGCATCCCCTGCCCCGACAATTCAGGTCCGAGAGCCCCGGCCGGCCGGGCCTTCAGCCCACCCGATGAAACCGGGACGGCTGCACCAGAATCGGGGCTGCCGCCCTCCTGAAGCGCACGTCCGGCCAGGCACGCCTTGCAGGGCCGGACGCTCGGGCCCCACGCCCGGCGCCAACAGGTGCACCCGGCCGCCGAACACCGGCCACGAAATCGCCCCGGGCTTTTCCCGGCCGGACAGGGCGTTCGTTGACTTCCGAGCCCAAGCTTGCGATCATGATGGGCCTTCCGGCTTCCGCCGGTCGATCGACAGACGATGCACTGCCATTTGCTCAAGGCGAAGATTCACCGCGCCCGCGTCACCGCGGCCAACCTCAACTACGAAGGCAGCCTCACCCTGCCGCTGGACCTGATGGAGCGGGTGGGCCTGCTCCCTTACGAACGGGTGTTGTGCGGCAACATGGCCAACGGGGCGCGGTTCGAGACCTACGCCATCCCCGGCGAAGCGGGTTCGGGCCAGATCGTCCTCAACGGCGCCGTCGCCCGACTCGGCCAGCCCGGCGATCTCCTCACCATCATGGCCTTCGCCGTCGTGGACGCCGCCGAAGCCGCCGGCTGGCAACCCAGGGTGATCGTCCTGGACGAGCAAAACCGCGTCCTCAACGCCCGCAACGCCTGAGCCCGCGTTCGGTTCCGACTCCACCCCGCCCCATGCGCCTGAACGCCTCCGAACTGGCCCGCCGCCTCGATGGCTCCCTCGAAGGCGGCGACGTCGAACTCACCGGCTTCGCCCCGGCCGAACAAGCCCGCCCCGGCGACGTCACGTTTGCCGAGAACGAGAAATACGCCGCCCGCGCCGCCGCCAGCCAGGCCTCCGCGGTCATCGTTCCCCCGGGGATCGCCATCGACGGCAAGACGTGCATTCGCGTGGCGAACGTTCGCGTCGCCTTCGCCCGGACGCTCGAGTGGTTTCACCCGGAAACCACCCCGCCGCCCGGCATCCATCCCACGGCCATCGTCGCGGCCACGGCGCAGCTCGGGAAGGACGTTCACATCGGGCCGTGGTGCGTGGTGGGTGAAAGGGCCCAAATCGGCGACCGCACGATCCTGCTGGCCGGCGTGTTCGTGGGGGACGACTGCCGGTTGGGCGAGGACTGCCGCCTGTTTCCGAACGTCACCCTTTACCCGCGGACCCGTCTGGGCCGGCGGGTGCGAATCCACGCGGGCGCGGCGCTGGGCTCGGACGGCTACGGCTACGTGCTGGACAACGGCCGGCATCGCAAGGTCCCGCAAATCGGCTGGGTGGAGGTCGGCGACGACGTGGAGATCGGAGCGAACGTCACCATCGACCGCGGCGCGTTGGGGCCGACGGTCGTGGGCGAAGGCACCAAGATCGACAACCTCGTCCAGCTCGGCCACAACGTGCAGGTGGGCAAACACTGCCTGCTGGTCTCCCAGGTCGGCATCGCCGGCAGCACCCGGGTGGGCGATTACACCACGCTGGCGGGCCAGGTCGGTTTGGCCGGGCATCTGCGCATCGGCAGCCAGGTGACCATCGGCGCCAAGTCCGGCGTCATGAACCACATCCCCGACGGCCAGACTTGGCTGGGCATCCCGGCCGCCCCGGTCAACGACGCCAAACGCGCGATCATCAGCCTCCGCCAGTTGCCG
>RFJD01000180.1 GCA_003695015.1 Verrucomicrobiota bacterium
ATCATCCCGCTGAGCCAGTTGCGGGTGGCGGACATCGATGCGGTGATCCTGCCGGGTGGATTCGGCGCGGCGAAGAACCTCTGCTCGTTCGCGCTGGCGGGGCCGGACTTCGAGGTGCTGCCGGAGTTGGCCTCCTTCCTGAAGGAGGCGCATCAAGCGGGCAAGCCGATCGGTTTCGTCTGCATCGCGCCAGCCATCGCGGCGAAGTTGTTCGGTCCGGAGCAGGTCGAGTTCACGATCGGCAACGACGCCCAAACGGCCAAGGCCCTCGAACAGGCCGGCGGCGGGCGGCACGTCAACTGCACCGTCCACAACGTGGTGGTGGACCGCCGGCTGAAGATCGTCACCACCCCGGCCTACATGCTGGCCTCCCGCATCACCGAGGCCGAGGCCGGCATCAGCAAGCTGGTGCAGGCGGTGTTGGAGATGGCGTGAGGGGAGTGGGGAGGCGTGGGAGCGTCAGAGCGTTGGAGCGTTGGAGCGTGGGGGCGTCAGGGCGGTTGAGGGCTGAAGGGTTAAAGAGTTGAACGGTTGAAGAGTTAAAGGGTTACAGGGTTGAAGGGTTGAAGGGTGAAGGGGGAGGGGCGGGGTCAGTGGTCGAAGGTGGGTTCGATGCGATAGGTGATGCGGAGGATCTCGGAGGCGGGGACGATCCCTTCCTGCACCTTGATCCAGCCGTGTTCGCGAAGGCTTTTCCAGCCGCGGGCACGGGCGGCGCCGCGCAACTGGCTGGTGCGGATGGAGGCGCCAAGGAGGTCGGCGATTTCCTCATCCATGACGAAAAACTCGTAGATGGCGACGCGCCCCCGGGTGCCTTTGTGGCCGCACTCGACGCAGCCGGGTCCGCGCCGGGCGCGGACTTCGGCCTCGGGGATCCGGAGCGCCTCGGCCATTTCGCGGCGCACGGCCGGTTCGAGGTCGGGGTCCGGCTCGCCGCAATGGGGGCAGACGCGTTGGGCCAGCCGCTGGGCGATGCTGGCGGAGAGGGAGGCGCCGAGCAGGAAGGGGTCGATGCCCATCTCGAGCAGCCGGGTGATGGCGTAGATGCTGTCGTTGGCGTGGAGGGTCGAGAAGACGAGATGGCCGGTTTGGGCGGCGCGGACGGCGATTTCGGCGGTCTCGGAGTCGCGAATCTCGCCGATGAGGATGACGTCGGGGTCGTGACGGAGGACGGCGCGGAGGCCCTCGGCGAAGGTCAGGCCGATGTCGTCGCGGGTCTGGATCTGGACCACGCCCTCGATCTGGTATTCGACGGGATCCTCGATGGTGATGATCTTGCGGCCCTCGTCGTAGGCCTGGGCGAGGGCGGCGTAGAGGGTGGTGGTTTTGCCGCTGCCGGTGGGGCCGGTGAGGAGGACGAGTCCCTGGGGCAGCCGGGTGAGGTCGCGGAGGAGGCGTTCCTGGTGGGGTTCGAGCCCCAGTTCCTGGAGTTCGAGCATCAGGCTTTGGCGGCCGAGGATGCGGAGGCAGAGGGCTTCGCCGTGTTTGGTGGGGACGGTGTTGACCCGGAGGTCGTATTCCTCGCGGGCGGTGCGCATGGAGATGCGGCCGTCCTGGGGGAGGCGTTTTTCGGCGATGTTCATCCCGGCCATGATCTTGAACCGTGAGACCAGGGCGCCGAAGACCTGCCGGAGACCGTCGGGGACGCGGACGGTCTGGAGGACGCCGTCGATGCGGTAGCGGAGTTTGACGCGGGAGAAGTAGGGCTCGATGTGGATGTCGGTGGCGCCGAGCCGGAGGGCTTCGGCGAGGACTTGATCCACGTAGCGGACGATGCCGGCGCTGACGGCTTCTTCGTCATCGGCCTGGGTGACGTCGAAGACCACATCGCTGGAGCCCTCCTCGGGAATGACGTCCTCGTCCAAGCGCAGGAGGGTGTCGGCGCCGAGGCCGAAGTGGCGTCGGATGGCGTTGTGGTAGCAGCTCGGGGTGGTGAGGACCGGCTCGATGCGGCGGTTGAGGAGGAGGCGGAGGTTGCTGAGCTCGGATTGGCGGGGCGGATCGACGAAGGCCAGGCGGACCGTGTCGTCGGTCATGGCCACCGGCAGGACGCGATGGTGATGGATGATGCGGGTGGGGAAGCGTTTTTCGTCGGGGAGACCTTCGGGGAACTCGTAGTCGCAGAGGTCGATGAACTCGAGGCCGTTGGCGGCGGCCAGCTCACGCCAGGCTTCTTCCTCGGAGACGAAGCCGAGGTCCACGACCGCGCGGTGCTGGGGGATGCGGAGGCGGTGGGCGCGGCGCCGGACCATTTCGATCTGGGCGGCGGTGAGTTTGCCGGCGGCGTAGAGGCGTTCACCGACCTGACGGGATGGCTCCGGTTGGACCATGGGGACGGGCGGGAGTCAGGGCTTGATGGGCACTTCGATGGTGACGGGTTTGCGCCAAGGCAGGACGTTGGTCACCCCCGCGGTGTTGGTGACGGTGACCTGTTCCACCGCGATCCGCGCGACGTAGAGGTTGGCGCCGAGGTGGGCGCCGTTGGTGACAATGACGGTCTTGTTGTCGAACCGGATGAAGGCGTGGAGCCGTTCGCCGGAGGTGCGAATCGACCCCTGGTAAAAGAGGCTGGCCCGGCGGGTGGTGGGCGGCGGTTTGGGCGGTGGTTTGGGCGGCGGCTCGAAATGCCGGGTGAAAAACGGATTGTCGGGGGCGTTGGTGGGGATGAGGGCGGCGATGCGCGCCGGATCGAACCAATCGGCGATGCGCCCGCCGGAGATGAGCTCGAGGGCCGGGCCGCGTTCGGTGGGGATGGGGGCGAGCTCCGGCCGTTTCATGGGAATCTGGGCCAGGGTGGCCAGCCACAAGGCGATGGCGCCGGCGGTGACCAGCAGGGCCATCCATGCTTGTTGGGTGCGACGACGTTCCATGGCCGGTCAGGGAAGAGCCGTCCCGGCGGCCGGGGCCGGGAGGAAGCCGCAGACGCTCAATTCGACGCGGATGAGGTCGGGCGGGTTCGGGGCCGCCTTGCGGGCGAGGATGTGCCGGAGGAAGACGGCCGGTTTGTTGGTCAGGGTGGTCGGGAGGCCGACC
>RFJD01000181.1 GCA_003695015.1 Verrucomicrobiota bacterium
GCCCGCAACTTCCGCCAGGTCTTCCAACTGGGCCTGCACTTGGGCGCGCCGCTTTCGGTGGTGCAACACCTGCTGCCCTTCGGGCTGCCCACCAAACCCGACCACGAGGCGCTCGATCCCAAAGCCCGGTTGGGCGCGGACGGCGAGGTGGGCATGGACAAGGCGACGTTCGTGGATCTTTCCGGCGCGGTGCACCGCGAGGACGAGCCTTCGCACATCATCATCAAGGACCCCGCCTTGTGCGAAAGCTGCTTCGAGGAGTACGGGGCGCCCTGTGTGCAGCTTTGTCCGGGGGAGGTTTACCGGCGGCGGGACAACCACATCGTGCTCAGCCCCAGCAACTGCATGCACGACGGTTCCTGCATGGTGAAGTGTCCCCACCAGAACATCATCTGGACGGCGCCCGAGGGCGGGGAGGGGCCGCGTTACCGCAAGATGTGACCTTCCGCCGGGCGGCGGCGGGCGGAGCCGGTGCGGCGGTTGCCGAAGACCCCGGCGGCGGGTGGATTCAATCCTCCGGCCCGATGCGGACCACGGGCGCCCGACCTTCGACCCGCCATCCGCGGAACATGCCGGTGGTGTTGAACGGAGTGGCCACCCGGCCCCGCGCATCCAGCACGATCACCCCGCCTTCGCCTCCCAACCAGCCCACTTCCCGGATCACCGCCGCCGCGGCTTCCGCGGCGGAAAGGCCGCGATGCTCGACGCGGGCGGAGATCTCGTGGGCGACCGCCAGCCGGATAAAAAACTCGCCCTGACCGGTGGCCGAGACGGCGCAGGTCGCATCCCGGGCATAAGTGCCGGCGCCGATCAGGGGCGAGTCGCCGACGCGCCCGGGGCGTTTGCCCGAAAGGCCGCCGGTCGAAGTTCCCGCGGCCAGGTGGCCGTGCCGGTCCAACGCGACGGCCCCGACCGTGCCGTGTTTGCCTTCCGCCGCCACGTCGGCCGGGCCCGGCTCATTCGGCGCGGGCGCCTGGGACCGCCGTTTTTCCCAGGCTGCCCGGCGTTCGGGGGTGTCGAACCACGCCGGATCGACCAACTCCAGCCCGGCCTCGCGTGCCAGCGCCTCGGCGCCCTCGCCCACCAGCAACACGTGCGGGGTGCGTTCCATGACCTGGCGGGCGAGCCGGATGGGATGCCGCACCCGCCGGACCGCCGCCACCGCGCCGGCCCGCAGCGTGGCGCCGTCCATGATCGAGGCGTCCAGCTCGTGCGTCCCGGCGCTGGTGAACACGGCCCCTTTCCCGGCGTTGAACCAGGGCGAATCCTCGAGCACCGCAATGGCGGCCTCGACGGCATCGAGGCTGGCGCCGCCCTGTTGGAGAATCCGGTAGCCGGCGTCGAGGGCTTCCCGGAGGGCGGCCCGGCAGGCCGCCTCCTTCTCCGGGCTGAGCGTGCTGCGGGAGATGTTGCCGGCCCCGCCATGGATGACGATGGCAATGGGATGCGCCGGCGGTGGCGATTGGGGGTGTACCTGGGGTTGGGGCATGAGCAGGCAAGCAGCCAACGTGAGGCCGCCGGACAAGGCGCCCGCCAAACGGCAGCCAAGACGGGACCGGCGGGGCGTGTCCCGCCGGCCCGGGCCCGTCAGCATGCGACGCTGTCGGTGAGGCTTCACGGCGTCAGGGTAGCGGCCCGGCCGCCGGGCACAAGCCGGAGATGGCCGGCCGCCGGACCTTGGAGGGAGAAGGTCCGGTGTCCTGAGGCCATTGCCGGGGAGGAGTCGCCGGCGCGGCGCGAGCGCTTCCCGTCGCCCGACGACGCCGGAAGCCTCGCGCTTTCAGCAAGCCGGGGGTTTCGGGTCGGCCCTGCTCGTTCCCGCCGCACGCGCCTCCCGGGGTTGCCGGGATGAGAACCAGGGCCGGGCCCGGCGAACCCACCCCAGGAGGGCGGCGATGATCAACACGAGGCCCAGGGCACAGACAATGGCCGCGCCGGTGGGCAGATCCAGGGTGTACGAAGCCACCAGCCCCCCGATGCTGCCGGTCATGGCCGCCACCCAGCCCACGAGCAAACTCCCCGCCAAACTCCGGGTCAGGTAGGCGCCGCATACGGCGGGGATGATGAGGTAGGAAAAGACCAGAAGCACGCCGCCGACCCGGACAAAGCTCGTCACGACCAAACCGAACAAGGCGTAGAACAAGAAATCCCACGCCCGCGTGGTCCAGTCCAACGGCACGTGGTCATGCTCGAACGACAGACGAATAAACCGCCGGCGGAAAACGAAATGGACGGCGCCAATCAACGCGAACAGGACGGCGGTGGTCCAGATGCCGCGCCAACTGACGGTGAGCGGGTCGCCGACCAGCGTTTTTTGCAGCTCCTCCTTGCCGTGCGGACTATGGCTCAACAGAAGGATGCCCGCCGCGGCGGAAACCACATACACGATGCCGATCAAGGCTTCCTGGGGCACGCGACCCTCCCGATCCGACCGGGTGAAGGTGAAAATGAAGGCGCCGATCAGAGTAAAGGCCAGCGAGTAGAAATAATTGTGCGGATCCCCCGGCTCGTGCCCCAGCAACAGGCACAGGCAGGTGCCGAGTGTGGCCACCTGGGCCAGGGCCAGGTCCACGAAAATCACGCCGCGCCGCACGATGTGCAGGCCGTAGTAAACGAGGATGCCGGGCAGCACGAGGCAGGCCACCAACGGCCGCAACATCACTTCGAGCATCTCCTGCATGACGGCCTCTCAAGAATGGGGTTGGGCTTGTTCCAAGGCATCCGCCACGGAGCGGACCAGATGGTCCATCAGCTCGAAGTAGGTTTTGCCCGAGCCCTTCACGCCGCCCGGAAACTGGGTAACCAACACAACCCTGGCGCCGGTGGCCCGCGCCACGGCATCGGCGGTGCGACGGTTTTGGTACGGCTGCACCAGGATGACACGGGCCGGCCGCGATTTCATGATGCTGATGACCTGGGCCAGATGCGCCGGCGTGGGCGGTATGCCGGGCTTGGGCTCGAGAAACAGGTCGATGCGCAGACCGAACCGACGCGCGAAATACGGCCAGGCGTTGTGGTAGGCCACCACCGATTGACCCCGAAAAGGCGCCATGCGTTTTTTCCACTCTTGGAGCTTGGTTTCCAACTTTGTGATGAAGCGGTCGGCATTGGCCCGGTAAGCGGCCGCATTCTCCGGGTCCAGTTGCGCGAAGGAGTCGGCCAAATGCCGGGCCAGGATGACGGCGTTGGCGGGATCAACGAGAAAGTGGGGGTTGCCTTGGGCATGAATGTCTCCCTGCGAGCGATCCAGCCGGCTGGGCACCTCCAGCATGGTCACGCCTTCGTTGGCCCGGAGATGTCCGGGCGCCCCGGGCAGCAATCGCGCGTTGCGACTTTCGCGCAGCAGCGGTGGCAGCCATCCGGATTCGAGATCGGTCCCGCTGTACAGCAGGGCGTCCGCCCGGCGGAGTTTGACCAGGAAACTTGGGCGCGGATCCACAAAGTGCGGATCCTCGGTGGGACGAGCCATGGTGGTGAGGCTCAGAA
>RFJD01000182.1 GCA_003695015.1 Verrucomicrobiota bacterium
CGCAAGGCCGTGGGGGCCACATTCGGCGCGATTTTCGCCCAGATCCTGGTCGAAAGCGTGGTGATCGCGTTGCTGGGGGCGATGCTGGGCGTGGCCGCCTCCTTCGGCATGGTGCGGGTTCTGGCGGCCATCATGCCCACCGGCAACCTGCCGGTGATCACGCCCGGCGCCCTGATCATCGCGGTGGCGTTCAGCGGCCTGGTCGGCATCATTGCCGGTGTGTTCCCGGCTTTCAAAGCCGCCAAGCTCGATCCCATCGAAGCGCTCCGCTACGAATAGCCTTCCGGCCCGCGGCTTGCGCCCGCCACGGGCAGCCCCCAGAATCCTGCGCTCCGGGAGCGGCCTTGCGGGCGGCAACGCCGGCCGATCCCGTTTGCCGGCATGAGCACCGATCCCGCCAGGCTGTTGCTGGAGCTGATCGCCCTTCCCAGCGTGAATCCCTCGCTGGTCGGGGCCGGGCATCCGCGCGCCGGTGAAAGCGCCGTGGCGGCGTGGGTGGCCGACCGCGCGCGCCGCGCCGGGTTGGACGTCGGGCACCAAACCGTCGAAGGCGACCGGACCAACGTCCTGCTTCGCCTCACCCCGTCCGGCCGGATTCGCCGGCGGCTGGTGCTGGCGCCGCATTTGGACACCGTGGACGGCCCCGAAGAGGCCTTCCGGCCGGAACTGCGGGGCGGCCGGATCCACGGCCGGGGCGCCTGCGACACCAAGGGCAGCGCCGCGGCCATGCTGGCGGCCCTGTTTCGCCTCGCGGCTTCCGATTCACGCCCGCGTCGGACGGAGATCGTCTTTGCCGGCCTGGTGGACGAGGAGTTCGCGCAAAAGGGCTCCCGCCGGTTCGTTCGGGAGAAGCTCCGGGCCGACCTGGCCATCGTGGGTGAACCGACCCGTTGCACCGTTGTCACCGCCCACAAAGGCGATTTGTGGCTGCGGTTGACCGCCACCGGCAAGGCGGCTCACGGCTCGACGCCGCATCTTGGCCGCAACGCCGCCCTGACCGCCGCCCGGGCCGTCGTGCTGCTCGAGACGCGTTACGCCCGCGAACTGGCCCGCCGCCGCCATCCGTTGCTGGGCCATCCCACCGTCAACGTCGGCGCCATTCACGGCGGTTCCCAGCCCAACATCGTGCCGGACCGCTGCGAGGTGTTGATCGATCGCCGCACCCTTCCCGGCGAAACGCCGGCCTCCGTCCGCCGCGAATTGCGCGCCCTGTTCCGCGGAGCCGGTCTGACGCTTCGCCTCGAGGACCACCGCGAAGCCCGCTGCGATCCCATGGAGACCGATCCCGGCCATCCGCTGGTTCGCGAACTGATGGAGCTGGCCGGCCAGACCCAGCCCGTGGGCGTGGACTACTTCTGCGACGCCGGCGTGCTGGCCGCGGGGGGCATCCGGTCGGTCGTCTTCGGTCCCGGCGACATCGCCCAAGCCCACACCGCCCGGGAATGGATCAGCCTCCGGTCACTGGAACGGGCGGCGGCGATCCTGACCCGTTTCTTGGAACGACAGCCCTGAAGCCGATGCGCCTGGCTTTCCTCACCCACGAACCGTTCCATCCGCCCACGGGCGGGGGATCGGCCGAGGCGCGGCGGCTGGTCGAGGAGTTCCGCCGGCGGGGGCACGAGGTCGAGGTGTTCGCGCCGGACGGCGAGGACCGTGCGGGCGTCGAGCAGGCGTTGGGCATCCGGTGGCACGTGTTCCGGAGCTGGCGGATGGGGCGGTTCACCCGGTGGCGTACGTTGAAGTATCTGCTCTACCCGGCGGCCCTGGCGCGAATGGTCCGGCGGGTGAACGCGGGGGCGGCGCCGTTCGATGCGTTGTTCTGCCAGCACACGATTGCCTCGGTGGCCGGCGGGATGTTGAAACGGCGGCTGGGTTGGCCGGTGGTGATGAACTTCCTGGATTTCCTGACCGGGTTTGTCGCGGCGTGGCCGGCGTTTTCCTTTCCCCGGTTGTTCCTGGGGCCGTTGAACCGGTTCGAGGTCACGTTGCCGGTCCGCGCCCGGGCGGACGGCGTCCTGACCGTTTCCGAATCGCTGGCCCGCCGGTTGATCGAGGCGGGTTATCCGGCCGAGCGCACCCTGCCCATCCAGTACGGCTACGACGCACGGGCATTCGCGTTTCGGGAAACGGACGTGGCGCGCCGCCTCCAAGGGCCGCCGGTGGTGGTGATGCACGGGTCGTTCGACCAACACCACCTGGGGCCGGTCGCCCTCGAAACGATGAGCCGCGTCCATGCGTTGCGTCCCGACGTGCGGTTTCGGCTGGTGGGGCGGTTGACGCCGGCGTTGCGGCGGTTTCTGGCCCAGGCCGGGGCGCGGGGGTTGACGGAAGCCATCGAGCACCGGCCTTTCGTGCCGTACGATCAGGTGGCCGACGCGCTGCGGGACGGTCGCGTGGGCTTGGTGCCTTACGAGGGCACGCCCGGCACCCACTGCGCCTTCGTGGCCAAGGCGGTCGAGTACCTCGGGTTGGGGATGCCGGTGGCTTCGACCCGGCTCGAAGCCATCGCCGCCTGGTTCCGGGACGAGCCGTTGATCCGCTTTGCCGACTTCACCGGCGAAGCCCTGGCCGCCGCGGTGGTGGAATGGCTCGAGGCGCCAGCCGATCGCCTCGCCGCGTGGGGACGGGCCGCGGCGGCGCGGACCGCGCGCGAGTTGGACTGGCCGGTGGTGGCGGCCCGGGCGGTCGATTTCGTCGAACCCCTGTTGGGAAGCAAGCCGACGGAGAACGGGGCATGAAGGGCGAGGCTCACGAGTCCAGCCGGTGGACCTTTTTCCGCCAGAGCGGGTGGCTGGTGGCGGCGACCACGTTGGGCGGGGCGTTCATGTGGCTGGTGCACAAGCCGGCGGCGGCCGGCATGAGCGCCTCGGAGTACGGCATCTTCGGCACGCTGCTGCAGGTGATGGCCATGATGATGATCCCGGCCATCGGTTTGCAGACCGTCTTCGCCAACGAAACCGCGGCGGCCGTCACGCCGGAGAAACGGCGCGAACTCTCGGCTTTGGTTCGCTGGGGACTGGCCGGCGTGACTGTCCTCTGGGTGGTGCTGGCGGTGTCGGCCCTGTTCTGGCAGCGGGCACTGCTGGCTTGGTGGCA
>RFJD01000183.1 GCA_003695015.1 Verrucomicrobiota bacterium
CGGGCAAACGCCGAACACGCTGGTGACATTGCTGGACTACGAGCCGGCGCCGGTGATTTTCGAGGTTCGCGGCCTGCCGAAAGAGGCGCGTTATCTGAAGACCAATTGGGAACGCAACGCCTCGCAGACGATGGATCAATACTTGGGCCTGCGCATCGGGGTGGTGGTCCATTGCGAGGGCGGTACGTTGCGTTTCGGCACCGGCGGGGGCTGCGCCGCATATGACGCAGATGGCCGCAAGATCCGGGACTTCACCGGGGAACGTCCCACGACGAAGCAGAACTTTATCGACTGCATCCGAAGCCGGCGGGCGGAGGATCTGCTTTCGCCGGCCATCGAGGGCCATCTCTCGGCGGGCTTGGTTCATCTGGCGAACATCTCCCACCGGCTCGGCCGGGAAGCACCGCCGGCGACGGCCCGCGAGCGGGCCCGCACGGCGCACGGGGTGTTGGCCGAGGCACTGGACCGGATGCTGGCCCATTTGGAAGCGAACGAGGTGGATTTGCGGCGCACGCCGCTGCGGGTGGGGCCGCTGTTGGAGTTCGATCCGGCCGCGGAACGGTTTCACGGGGAGCAGGCCGCCAGGGCCAATGCGCTGTGCAGCCGGGATTACCGGCCACCCTTCCTGCTGCCGGACAAGATCTGAGCCCGAAGGCGATTTCACCGCCCCGGCAACCGCCCTTCCCGGCGCCGGAACGCCGGGGTGGGCGGACGTCCGGACGTCCCCGGGGATTCGGGGCCGAGGATCCGCAGGACGGTCGTTTCGATGAGCATTTCGCTGTCCACGCCGCTGCTCATCAGGCGGCGAAGGGCGTCGCGCAGGAGTCGCAGCCCTTCGCGAAGCTCGGTCATGCTGTAGCGTTGGAGGTATCCCAGCGCCCGGGAAACCCGGAACGGATGAATCCGGGCCAGGTTGTAGGGATCGCCGGACGGGAGCAAATCGGTCGGGAGCTTCGCCAAGGCGGCCTTCACTTGGTTGTAGCTCGCCCGCGCGGGCAGCAGCCCTCGTCGGACTGCTTCCTTGACCAGCAGCAGCACCCGGAACTGGCTGGCCAGGCTCATCAACAGCCCCACGGCCGACTTGCCGCTGCCGGATTGGCGCAGGCTCCAGAGTTCATCGTCCAGCCGTTGGAGGGCCTGCGGCAGGTTGCGCTGGGCCACAGCCTCGGCCAGGGCAAAATCCTCGGCCCGCCGGCCCCGGCTGATGATCGCTTCGACGTCCCCGGCGGTCAGTTCCCGGCGGTCGCCGGCGTAGAGGATGAGTTTGTCCACCTCGAGGCTCAGCGCGCGGCGGTCCGGCCCCACCCAATCGATCAACTGTTGGAGGGCCGGCTCGGGAAGACGCTTGCCCGCCTCGCGCAGCCGGACGGCCACCCAATCGGCCGCCTGTGAAGCCCAATCGCGGGTCTCCGCCAACGAGGCGAACGTTTCGACCTGCCCGATTTTCTGGATGGTCCGGCCGAAGGTGCGTCGGCCATCGACCTTGCCGGCGCTGATGAGCAGGCGCACCCCCTCCCAAGGGAATGCCTTGAGCTCCGCCTCCCAGTCCTTGACCGCCTCGGTGACGGATTCGAATCCGCTCAGCCGGGCGTTTTCGCCCAGCCAGTTGACATCTTGGAGCCAGATGACCTTGGCGCTGCCGAAAAGCGAGAGGCTTTGCATGGCTTCCCGGGCTCTCCGGAGCACGGCCTGTACCTCGTCCACCGTGTCCGCCTTGGCCGGGATGATCTCGTCATCGGCGTCGGGCGTCTCAGCCAACCAAGCGTCGTGGATCTGCCGGGCGCGGGCCTTGACCTGGAACTCGTCGGTGCCGGCCACCAACACCACGGGGCCGGCGGGCGCGCCGGCTGCGGATGGGTTCTGGGGAGCGCGCCGTGGCGGGGCCATGACGGGAGGGGGCGGCTCAGTCCTCGTCGTCGTCCTCGAGGTTCTCCTGGTCGCTCTGGACTTGGGCCAGGACGGCGGACATGTCCTCGACTTGGTCGAACAGCGACCGGGTGACGAAGATCGGCTTGCGGTGCGCCACGGCCAAGGCGATGGAATCGCTGGGGCGGGCATCGAGTTCGACGATCTTGCGCCCCAGCTCGTTTTCCTGCTCGAGGAACAAGCGCGCGTAGTAGGTCGAGTTCTTCAGCTCGGTGATGACCGCCCGTTGAACGGTGATGCCGAAGGCTTGGAACATCTCGTTCATGAGGTCATGGGTCAGCGGGCGTTCCTTGGGCGTGCCTTTCATGAACATCCCGATGACCATCCCCATGCCCGACTCGACCTGGATGACAAACACCTTCTCGTCATTGCCCACGAAAATCGCGGTCCCGTGGTGGGTCGGCAGGAGCGCGCGAATCTCGACAGGAATGACCTCGTTCTTCATGCCGGCACTTTAGGATGGAGACGGCAAAAAACAAGCGGAAGGAGCCGGGCCGGCGGGCGGTCGCCCGGGGCGTCGCGCCTCCGGGCTCCACCCCCGCCCGCAGGTGGCGTCGAGCCAACGAGTTGCGCGGATGCCCGGGCAGACGGGGGCTTGAGCCGGACGGCGCCCACTGGCAAGTTGGTCGCGCCATGGAGCCGACGGGACGCATCCTGAGCTTGGAGGAGCTGCCGGCATGGCGTGAGGCCCAACGGCAGGCCGGCCGGCGGGTGGTGGCCACCAACGGCTGTTTCGACCTGCTCCATCAGGGGCACGTGGCCTGCCTGCAGGGAGCCCGGGCGTTGGGCGATTGCCTGGTGGTGGGGCTCAATGACGACGAATCGGTCCGGGCCCTCAAGGGACCGGATCGGCCCTGGGTGCCGGCGGAGGAACGGGCGTTCCTGCTGGCGGCGTTGCGGGTCGTGGACGCGGTGTGCGTTTTCCCCCAACTGGATGCGGTCGAGTTCCTCCGCCGGGCCCGGCCGGACGTCTATGTCAAGGGCGGCGACTACACGTTGGAGACGCTCCACCCCGGGGAACGCCGTTTGCTGGAGGCCATGGGGAGCCGGATCGTCCTGATCCCCCCGGTGCCGGGCCGGTCAAGCAGCGCCTTGATCCGCCGAATCCAAGCCGCCCGCCTGCAGGAACCGGCGGCGGAAGCGGTTCCGGTTCAGACGTAAAGGGCCCGCTGAAGGTCCCGGACCAGCACGCTGGTGAAGGGGTAGCGGCGGTTCGGGTCGGTCTCGAGGCACTTGAGGATGATGCGTTCGAGGGCGACGGGGACCGCTTCGTTGAGGGCGCGGGGGTTGACGAAGCCCTGGCGCTCCAACTGGGCCTGCAGCACTTGGGCGGCGTTCTCCCCTGGGAACGGTTTCTGGAAGGTGACCAGTTCGTAAGCGGTGACGCCGAACGCGAAGATGTCCGCCCGGTGGTCCACCTCGGCCCGTTGGAGCAATTCGGGGGCCATGTAGGCGGCGGTCCCGGGATAGCTGGCGAGTTTCTTCGCGAACTCGGGCCGCGGCAGTGCCAGGTCGAAGTCCACCAAGCGGACATTGCCGCTGCGGGTGACCATGATGTTCTCCGGCTTGAAGTCCAGGTGCATGAAGCCGCTTTCGTGGATGTGCTCCAAGCCGGTGGCGGCGTCGATGAGGATGTTCCCGGCGTACTGCTCCAGAATCGGGTCGGAGGTCCCCATGAGGAGTTTCAGGTTGGCTCCCTCGACGTACTCCATCGCCAGGTAGGGGACCCCGCGGATGCGACCGTGTTCGATGTAGCCGATCACGAACTCATGGTGGTGGACTTGGGAGAGGATCTTGCACCCGCGGAGGAAGCGCTTGCGGGCGGTGAGGTCGAAGCGGTTGTCGGTGTGGAGGCAACGCAGGGCCAGGGTGCGGTTGGCCTCGTCGGTGGCCAGCCAGATGTCGGCCATTCCCCCGCTGTTGATCAACTCGTGGAGGGTGAACCGCCCGAAGGGCCCCGGACTCAGGTGCCCTTCAGCGTCTTTCTGGCGGCGCAGGAAACTCAGCATGCGAATCGGCGGTTTGCGTCAACCGCCCCAAGATGACCGAGCCCTCGGGGGGCGTCAACGTGTGTCTTTGCCCGCGCGCGGAGCACGACCGTCCCGCCGGACTCACGGTCCCCCTCCCGGACCGGGCGCCGCCACCGCCCCCGTGCGCAACAGATCCTGAAAAGCCTTCATCGAGCGCAGAGGCCGGAAGCGCGCGTCAGTGGCCGCCAAGGCGCGGAGATCAACCTGGTTGGTGGTCGTCGCCCGCCGCTGGTCGTTGACCCGGAAACAGGCCTCGAGCGAGGCCAGGGCGTTGGAATACTGGCCCAAGGCCACCTGGGCGCCCGCCAGGTCGTACCACAGCTCCGGCGTCTGGGGCATGAGGGTCACCAGCCGGCGCAAGGCGCTTTCGGCGCGGCCGTACTGGCCGAGCTGAACATAGGACTCGGCCACCGCCATCAGAACTTCCGGAGCGGTCTCCGGCCGGCTCACCACCTCGTCCAAGATGCGAAACGCGTCGTTGGTGCGTCCCAAGGTGGCATAGGCGGAGACCAACGTCAGGGCCACCTGAACATTGGTCGGGTTCTGCCGATAGGCGTCTTCGTACTGTTGCAGGAGCTGGGTGGCCTCGGTGGCGTTGCCCAGTCCGCGTTGGAAGCCCTGCAACTGCTCGATCACACTCCGCAGGTACTCGCTCTCGACGTCGAACCGGTAGGCCGTCTGGGCCACCAGAAGCGCATCCTGCATGCGGTTCATCAAGGCGAGCAACTGGACGTAACGGGCGACGCTCTCGGGGCTGTAGGGGCAGAAGGCAAAGGCCTGTTTGCAGGCGAACTCCGCCTCCTTCAACAACCGGGCCCGCTCGGTGGCGTTGGTGGTGTTGCGCAGCCGCCAGTCGTAAAGCCCCGCGATCGAGCCCCGCAGTTTGGCGAAGCTTTTCTGGGCGTCGCTGTCCCGCACGAACGCGGGGTCTCCGGTGAAGCCGCGCAGGTCGCCCTGCCGGTAAACCCGTTCGACGAACTCGCAGACCTCCTTGACCGGCGTGTCGTAGGTGATCCAGTTGCCGCACAACCGCGCCGAGTAGCGGCTCCAGAACTCGTGGTCGCGCCGCAGGTCCTCCTCGGTCAGCTCCTTCACCGGTTCCCGCTCGACCTTCATGATGATGCCGTATGGCCGGAGGTGGGGGTACATCCAGTCCAGCGGGAAGCTTTCCTCCACGTAGAATTCATGGTCCGGGTTCCGATCGAA
>RFJD01000184.1 GCA_003695015.1 Verrucomicrobiota bacterium
CGTTCCCGGAGTTCGTCGGCCGTGGCGGCCGGCGGGAGGCAGGCGTTGCCGGTGCAGACGAAGGCCACGGGCTGGTCGGCTCCGGCCTGAGCGGCAAGGCTGCGGCTGAAGTCATCCACCGGCCCTTGGACACCCATGATGACACGGCGGGGCAGGTAGTGGCGGTCGGCGGCCTCGACCAAAGGCATGGCCGAAGCAGGATCCGGCGCCGCGATCACGATCCGGACCGGCTCATGCACCAGCCACGCCAGCGCTTGAGCTGCGACGGGCAGGGTGGCCGGCGCTTGGGAGAGCCGCGGGGCCAGGAACCGGAGCGTGCGTTCGGCCGATTCGCGGAACTCTTTGCGGCCGGTGATGGCGGCCAGACGCAGCAGGCCCAACGCGGCCATGGAATTGCCGGCCGGTTCGGCGCCGTCGTAGTCGTCTTTCAGCCGCAGGATCAGGTCGCCGGTGGCCGCGCTTTGCCAGAACCCGCCGGCTTGCGGGTCCTCGAAGCGTTCGCGCATGACCTCCGCGAGGTCCACCGCCCAATCGAGCCAGACCGGATCCAGCGTGCTTTCGTAGAGGTCCAGCAGGCCGTCGATGAGGAACGCGTAATCGACCAGCAGCTCGGCTTGGTCGCGTTCGCCCTCGCGCCAGCGGTGGTGGAGGCGGCGCGCGGCGGCATCCCAGAGGCGGGTTTGGAGGAAGGCGGCGCAGCGTCGGGCGGCTTCGAGGTAGCGCGGTTGGTTCAAGGCCCGGCCGGCCCGGGCCATGGCGCCGAGCATCAGGCCGTTCCAAGAAGTCAGGACCTTGTCGTCGCAGAGGGGGCGGACCCGTTGGCTGCGGGCGGCGAGGAGTTTGGCGCGGGCTATTCGCAGCAGTTGCGTTTCGGCCGGGGAGAGGTTGGTGTCGGCCAGATGGAGGACGTTGAGGCCGCGGAGCGGGTTGGGATGGCTGTGGTCCAGGAAATTGCCTTGCGGCGTGACGCCGTAATGCCGGGCCACCACGGCAAATTCCTCCGGTGTGAGGGCGGCCTTCAACTCGGCCTCGGTCCAGCAGTAAAACCGGCCTTCATGCCCCTCGCTGTCGGCGTCTTCGGCGGAAAAGAAACCGCCTTCGGGGCCGGTCATGTCGCGGAGGACATAGTCCAGCGTTTCCCGGACAACCTGTTCGAAGCGCGGCTCGCCGGTGACCAGCCAGGTGTCGAGATACAGCTCCGCCAACTGGGCGTTGTCGTAGAGCATTTTCTCGAAATGGGGCACCAGCCAGCGTTCGTCCACCGAGTAACGGGCAAACCCGCCGCCGATCTGGTCGTACATGCCACCGGCGGCCATGCGTTGGCAGGTGTGGGTGACCATGGCGAGAGCTTCGGCGTCGCCGTGTTCCACCGCGTGCGCCAGCAGCAGGGCCGGGGCGGCTGGCCGGGGAAACTTGGGCGCGCCGCCGAAGCCGCCGTTGAGGGGATCGTAGGCGGCTTTGAGGGTGCGAACCGCGGCGTCGATCCAGTTGGGATCGAGGTCGCCGGTCGTGCCGGAAGCGCTTTGGACGAATTCACCGAGCTGGCGGGCGATTTCCTCGGCGGACCGATCGATGTCGCCGCGGCGTTCCTCCCAAAGGCGGGCCACCTGTTCGAGAATCTGGCGGAAGCCGGGCCGGCCGGGCAGGGGTTCGGGCGGGAAATAAGTGCCGCCGAAGAAGGGCTTCAGGTCCGGGGTGAGGAACACGTTCAACGGCCAGCCGCCGTTGCCGGTGGTGGCTTGGACGAAGCTCATGTAGAGGTGATCGACGTCCGGGCGTTCCTCGCGATCGACCTTGATGCAGACGAAATGGGCGTTGAGGAAGGCCGCGACCGCCTCATCCTCGAAGCTTTCGCGTTCCATCACGTGGCACCAATGGCAGGTGGCGTAGCCGATGCTCAGGAAGATGGGTTTGTCCTCGGCGCGGGCGCGGGCGAAAGCTTCGGGTCCCCAAGGATACCAGTCCACGGGATTGTGGGCGTGCTGGAGCAGGTAGGGCGACTTCTCACGGGCGAGCCGGTTGGTGTGACCGGACTTCGGGCCGGCTGTGGCGGCGGAGTGATGGGCGTTGAGGTTGGCTTGCATACGGGCATGGGATGCGCCGGACTTCAGCGACCAGACCAACCCGACACCGCCGGCGAGGGCGGCGGCGAGGCGTGTCCAGCGCTGGGCGGTCATTCGCATCATTCAGGCGGGCCACCATAGCCGCTAATGGCGGCGGCGCAAACGGCCCGGGCACCTTTGGCGGCGCGGTCGCGCTCCGGCTTTTCGCTGGCAAAGCCCGGCGCCGCTGCTACTTTGCCGCATGCAACGACCGGTTCCGACACCGGCCCGAGGCCCGGACATGAGAGCATCCCGAACGAGCCAGGCGGCGCCCGCTGTGCTGGCCGACAAGCAGAACGAACGCGACCACCGCGAGCTGCGGATCGACAAGGTGGGCGTGCGCGGTTTGCGCTTCCCCATCCAGATTCGCGACAAGGCCCACGAGGTCCAGAACACCGTGGCCACGATCGGCATGTATGTGGACCTGCCCAAGGAGTTCAAGGGCACCCACATGAGCCGGTTCATCGAGGTGCTCAACGCCCACGGCAGCGTGGTCCACGTCGAGAACATCCCGGACATCCTCCATGCCATGCAGCGCAAGCTCCGCTCGGCCACGGCGCATCTGGAGATGGAGTTCCCGTTCTTCCTCGAAAAGCGGGCGCCGGTCACCCGCCAAATGGGGGTGATGGACTACACGGCCCGGTTCGACGCCACGGCCTGCGGGCCGGACATCGATTTCGTCCTCACGGTCAAGGTGGGCGTGACGACGCTGTGTCCCTGCTCGAAGGCGATCAGCCGCCACGGGGCGCACAACCAGCGGGGCTTGGTGACGGTGGCCATCCGGTCCAGCAAGATCGTCTGGATCGAGGACCTGATTGCCATCGTCGAGCAGTCGGCCAGCAGCGAACTCTATTCGCTGCTGAAGCGCAGCGACGAGAAGTTCGTCACCGAGCGAGCCTACGAGAACCCGGTGTTCGTGGAGGACCTCGTCCGCAACGTGGCGCTGCGCCTGAACGCTCATCCGGACATCACTTGGTACCGGGTCGAGGCCGAGAACCAGGAAAGCATCCACAACCACAACG
>RFJD01000185.1 GCA_003695015.1 Verrucomicrobiota bacterium
CAGCCTGAGCCTCCAGCTCGCCAACGACCTGCTTCGCTACTACACCGGCGATCCCCGCGAATCGGTGACCACCGTGCTGTCGGTGGATGTCATGCAGCCCTTGCTGCGGGGTTTCGGCAAGAACAGCGATGCCGTCGAGGCCCTCACGCAAGCCGAGCGGAACCTCATCTACGCCATCCGGGACTTCGACCAGTTCCAAAAGCAGTTCGCCGTCGATATCATCAGCAGCTATTTCTCGCTGCTCAGCCAGAAGGACATCGTTCGCAACAACTACACCAACTACCTCCGCCGCGTGGAAACCACCCGGTACCTCGAGGCACGGTCGGTGGACCGGGCGCGCCGGAGCGAGGTGGACGACGCCCGGGCGGCGGAACTGGGGGCCCGCATCTCGTACATCAACTCCGTGGCCTCCTACCTGAGCCAGTTGGACGCCTTCAAGATCCAGCTCGGCCTGCCCGTCAACACCCGGCTTTACCTCGAGGACGGCGATTTGCAGGAGCTGACGCAGCGCGGCTTGGTGCCGGTGGAGGTGGACCGGGACGTGGCTTTCCGGCTGGCGGTCGAACGGCACGCGGATGTCCTCAACGCCATCGACCGCTTCGAGGACCGCCGGCGCAAAGTGCGGCTGGCGGCGGACAAACTCAAACCGGGCTTGAACTTCATCGGAAGCGCCGACTACCGCGCCACCGAGTCGATCGATTACACCCACTTCGATCCGGACAAGTTCAGTTACAGCGTCGGGTTGCAACTGGACCTGCCGCTGGATCGCCTCGACGAACGCAACGCCTTTCGGACCACGCTCATCCAATTCGAGCAGCAACTGCGCAGCCTCAGCCTGACGCTCGACCAGTTCCGCGACCGCATCGACCGCGGCTTGCGGACCCTCGAGCAAACGCGGCTGAACTACCTGGACCGGTTGGCCGAGTTGGAGGTCAACCGCCGGCGGGTCGATCAAAGCCAGATCCTGCTTCAGGCCGGCCGCGCCCAGATCCGGGACCTCCGCGAGGCGCAGGACCTCCTGATCGCCGCCCAAAACGCGGTGACCCGCACCCGGGTGGATTATCTGCGGGCGCGGCTGCAGTTGCTTTTGGACATGGGCGTGCTGCCCACCGAAGGCGACCGGTTCTGGCTGCACGATCCGTTGCCCGACCTGATTCGCGAAGACCAGCGCGGCACCAATCCCTTGCAGATGCCGAAGGACCAGGTGCTGCCCCCGAACTACTTCCTGGAAGCGCGCCATGAAACCCCGTGATCTGTTGCAACGAGTGCCCCGCCCGCTCCGCCGGCCATGGGTGCTGGCCGTGTTGGTGTTTCTGGTGCTGATGGGCGGCTATTACCTGGCCCGCCGCAGCACCGCCGAACAGTATCCGCCCGAGGCCTTCTACCGAGTCCAGCGGGGCAACTTCGTCGTCTCCGTCGTCGAGGGCGGCACCCTCGAGGCCGTCAACGAGGTGGTGGTCCGCAACGAGGTCGAAGGCACCGCCAGGATCATCTACATCGTTCCCGAAGGCACGTACGTGAAGAAAGGGGACCTGCTGGTGGAACTGGATTCCTCCCAAGCCCAGGACCAGGTCAATCAGCAGGAAATCTCCTACGCCAAGGCGGAACTGGCCTTCACCCAGGCCAAGGCCCAGTTGGAAATCCAGCGCAGCATCACCAACAGCGAGATCGACGCGGCCGCGCTCGAGCTCCGGTTCGCCCAGATGGACCTCGAGAAATTCGAGAAAGGCGAGCAATGGGTGACTTTGCTGGAGGCCAGCAACCGGGTGGTCCAGGCCGAGGCCCAACTGGCCGTCAATCAGGAAACCTACCGCTGGACCACCAACCTGGTCGCCAGCGGCTACGAAACCAAGCAGCGCGCCGACGCCGACCGCCTTTCCGTGCTCAACAGCCGCAACAACCTCATCGCCGCCACCAATGCCCTCTGGCTGCTGCGGGAGTTCGACCTGGTCAAGCAACACGAGCAGCTCCTGTCCAACCTGCGCGAGGCCAGCAACAACCTCGCCCGCGTGGTGGCCCAAGCCCGCAGCCGGATCGCCCAGTACGAGGCGGACGTGCTGACCCAGTCCAACACGCTGGAATTGAGCCGCGCCAAACTCGAACGCGACCGCCGCAACCTCGCCAATTGCAAGATCTATGCCCCCCAGGACGGGTTGGTGGTGTATCCGGTGACCGAAAACCGCTTCAGCAGCCAGTCCATGATCGAGGAGGGCGCCACGGTGCGGAACCGGCAGGAGTTGATCAAACTGCCCGACACCTCGAAGATGAAGGTCCGGATCAAGATTCATGAGACGTACGTGAACCTGGTCCGCGAAGGCCAGCCGGCCGTGGTGACGCTCGATCCCCTTCCCGATCGCCGGTTCAAGGGGGTGGTCAGCTACGTCGCTCTGGTGCCGGACGCCCAGAGCCGCTGGGGCAACCCGAACCTGAAGGTGTACAAGACCGAGGTGCTGATCACCGACCCCCTGCCGGACATCAAGCCGGGCGTCTCCGCGCGCGCCGAGATCATCATCACCAACATCGCCGACGCGATTTCGGTGCCGATCCAGGCCGTCACGCCGTGGAAGGGCCGGCCGGCATGTTATGTCCGGCGCGGGGGGCGCATCGAGCCGGTGCCGGTCGAGGTGGGCCTTTTCAGCACCCGGTTCATCGAAATCAAATCCGGCCTTCAGGAGGGCGACGAGGTCCTGCTGGTTCCGCCCTACGACGCCCGGAGCAAGGATCTCGAAGGCAAGACCGTGACCTCCGAGGAAGCCGGCTCCATGACCAACACCGTGCCGCCGGAAACCTCCCGGGCGCCCGGACCGATGGGCGGCGGGGACGTGGCCGGTTCCCGGGCCGGGAACCGAAACCGGCCGCCCCAAGGCGCAGGTCCCCCCGGCGCGGGCGGCTTCGATCGCGAGGCGTTGTTGAAACGATTCGATCGGGACGGCGACGGACGGCTCAGCGAGGAGGAACGCCAGGCCATTCGGCAGGAAATGCAGCGCCGTTTCGGGGGCGGTGCGGGCGGGGTGCGGCCG
>RFJD01000025.1 GCA_003695015.1 Verrucomicrobiota bacterium
CGGTTCACCGGCTGCTTTGGACCCAGATCGCCATCGACCTGCTGGTGTTGACCGCCGTGATCCACTGGCTCGGCAGCCGGTCACCGTGGACGCCCCACACCTACCTGTTCCACATCGTGCTGGCCTGCATCGTGTTCCACGCCCGGGAAAGCCTCTGGGTGGTGGCCCTGGCCGCCGGCGCGTACTTGGGTTGTCTGGCCTGGGAGAGCGTCGGGGTCCTGCCGGCAACGTCCATTTTTCCCGGGGCGGTGAACGCGGTTTCCGGCGAGGCCGCGGGATTGGCGTATCACTTGGCGGGATTGGCCCTGATCTGGCTGGTGATCTGGTGGCTGGTTTCCCAAGTGGCGGCCAAGCTGCGCGACCGCGAAATCGAGCTGGCCGCCACCAATCTGCGTTTGGAGGCCAGTTGCGACGAGCGCACCGCCCACATGCTCCAGACCACCCACCAGCTCAAGGCGCCCTTCGCCGCCATCCATGCCCAGGTGCAGTTGCTCCTGTCCGGCTATTGCGGCGCCCTCCCCCCCAAGGCCATCGAAATCCTCGGCAAGATCAGCACCCGGTGCCTCGCCCTTTCGCGGCAGATCCAGGAAATGCTTCAGTTGGCCAACCTCCGCTCCCAAGGCCAACAGAAACCCGCCGTCCGCACGGTGGACGTGGCGGCGGTGTTGGACGCGGCGATCAAGCGATTGGAGCCCACCGCCCGCCAGCGGGGCATCCGCATCGAGGCTCACTTGGAGCCGGCCCACGTCCAGACTCCCGAGGATCACCTGACCATGATGCTCGAGAACATCCTGGTCAACGCCGTGACCTATTCGTTCGATGGCGGCAAGGTGGAGGTTTCCTGCCGGCCACGCGAGGAGAGTGAGGTCGAAATCGTGGTGCGCGACGAAGGGCTCGGCATTCAGGCCGACAAGCTGCCGCACATTTTCGAGGACTATTACCGGACCGATGAAGCGTTGCGTCACAACCGCAGCAGCACCGGGCTGGGGCTGGCGGTCGTCCGCCAGGTGGCCCGCTCGCTGCGGGCGCGGGTGCGCGTCGAAAGCGCCCCAGGCTGGGGCACGCGCTTCACGATCCGGCTGCCCCGGGCCCGCCCGGACGACCGTACGGGCCGGCCGGCCGCGCCGCTTTCCGAAACCTGAGACAAACCCGAGACTGGACACACACCATGGCCTACCTGCTGATCGTGGATGACGACGCCGACTTCGCCGAATCCGTGGCAACGGTTTGCGAAGCCGAGGGACACACCGTGCGCACCGTGCACACCGCCAAGGAAGCCGTGCCGGCCGCGCGCGAGAGAAAGCCCGATGCCGTGATTCTGGACGTCATGTTCCCGGAGGACCCCAGCGCCGGCTTCCAAGTCGCCCGGGACCTGCGGCACGAGTTTCCCGACCTCCCCATCCTGATGCTGACGGCCGTCAACCAGAAGTTCCCCCTCGGCTTCAGCAACAAGGACATCGATCCCGCCTGGCTGCCGGTGACCGAGTTCGTCGAGAAACCGGTGGACTTCCCGGTGCTCAAGGAGAAGATCGCCCGCCTGCTCGCAGGGAAGCAGGACGGCGGCAAATAGACCTGCGGCAAGCCGGACGCCCGACCGCCCGACCGATCGGTTCAGGGCCGCCGACCGGCGGCGGTGCTGTACTGCGCCTGCAACTCGCGCTTGCGGCGCAGGAGCTGGAGGTTCTCCTCCGTGAGGGCACGCACCAGCTCCATGTCGGAGGCTTCGGCCGCAGCCAGTTTCTGCTTGTTGAGCCGAAGACGTTCGTCCAGGTGCTGCTCCTCGATGCGCGCCACCACGTCCACCAACTGGGCCGTGGCTTGGGGAATATCGCGGTCCAGAACCGCCGCCTCGGTCACCAAGTGACGCGTCTTTTCCTCGGGCAGCCGATTCAACAGGGCCGGAACCGACGGCAACGCCTCCCCGTCGTCTTCCTCCAGCAACCGCAGCCATTCGGTCACGATGTCCCGCACCCGCCGGTGGCGGATCCATTCCGGCTGCAGATTGTCCGCCGCCCACGGCGCCAGCTCGGGATGCGAAAGCAGCAGGCGCACCAACCAGAACTCCTTGCCGGATGGCGGTTCCTCCTCCAATTCGGTCGCCGCGGCTTCCCCGGTTTCGACGGCGGGCCGGGCCCGACGCGCCCGCCGGCCGAACACCTCGCGCACCGTGTCCGGGCTCAAACCCAGCCGGGCCGCCACCCGCCGGATGGCGCCTTCACGCACGACGGGACTGGGCGCCTTGGCCACCTGCTCGGCCATGCCCTCCACGATCGCCACCCGGCCGCGGTCGCTTTCCGGGTCGTGGACGGTGCACAGGTGATCCAGCAGGAAATCAAAGAAATCCCGGGCCTCATCGATCAGATCCCGGAACGCCTCCGCTCCCTCCGTCCGGATGAAGCTGTCCGGATCGTGCGGAGCGGGGATGACCGCCACCCGGATGCCCAGCCCGGACGCCAACAGATCGTCCACCGCCCGGATGGCGGCCTTTTGGCCGGCGGTGTCTGAGTCGAAGCAAAGCACCACCGATTCGACAAAGCGCTTGAGGATGCGGCACTGGTCGGCCGTCAGGGCCGTGCCCTGCGGGGCGACCGCGGTTTCGATGCCCGCCATGTGGCAGGCGATCACATCCAACTGCCCTTCGCAGATGACCGCCTCCCCCGCATCCAGAAGCGCCCGACGGGCCCGGTCCAAGGCGTAGATCACCCGGCCTTTCTGAAACAGCGGCGTCTCGGGCGAGTTGATGTATTTGGCCGACTTCTCGTCCCCTTCGATGACCCGGCCGCTGAAGCCGATCACCCGGCCTTGGACGTCGGCGATCGGAAACATCAGCCGGCCCCGGAACCGGTCGTAGGCGCCCGGTCCACCTTCCCGTTTGATGACCAGCCCACCCTGTTCCAGTAACCGCAGGTCGATACGCTCCCGTCGGGCCCACTCGATCGTGGCCTCCCAGCCCGGCGGCGCATAACCCAGCCGAAAGCGCTTCACCGCCTCCGCCGGCACGCCGCGTTGTTTCAGGTAGTCCCGGGCCGGCTGGCCTTCAGGCGCGACGGTGAGGATCCGGTGCCAATGCTGGGTCAACCGCTCGTGCAGATCCCGCAGCCGGTCCCGCAAATCCCGCTCCCCGGCCGGCCGGTCGCCCTGCTCGAATTCGAGCCGAATGTGCGCCCGCTCCGCCAGCCGGCGGACCGCCTCGACGAAACTGAGCCGCTCGTACTCCTGGACGAACCGGAAGACGTCGCCGCCCTGATGGCAGCCGAAACAGTGGAAGATCTGGCGCGCGGGGTTGACGTGGAAACTGGGCGTTTTTTCCCGGTGAAACGGGCACAAGGCCACGAAACCTCCGCCCTGTTTGCGCAAGGGCAGGTAACTCCGGATGACCTCGACGATGTCGTTGGCCGCCCGGATCTCCTCGAGCTTGTCGCTGGGAATCAACCCCGCCATGCCTTGTCACGCTCCACCGAAGCCGGGCCGCGGCCGGTTCATGAGGAGCGGCCCGCCGCCTCGTCGGACTCCGGCGTCAACTTGTACCAGTAGATTTGCGTCACGACGCCAGTCACCGACTCCTCGAGCACCGATCGCCGCAGATCGGCGAACCGCGTCAACCCGCCGGGAATGATCGCCAGGACGGCAATCAGGGTCACGACCACGCAAGCGGCCTTCACCATGCCCATGACGGCCCCACCGATCCGCGCCCCCGCGCCCGGTGCTCCGGGGGGCTCGTATTCCTCCTCTTCCCAATCCTCCAGCCGGACCGGCTCATTTCCCCAAGTCAGCACCGAGAAAAACCACATGAGAAAGGCCGCCACCCAGCCGAAGGCGCAGAGCCGTCCGCCCATCCGGCTGAGCCCCAGGAAG
>RFJD01000186.1 GCA_003695015.1 Verrucomicrobiota bacterium
CTGCTGAGCGCCGCCTTCGCCACCAACCAAGTCGTGGCGGTCAGCAACCACGTGGCCAAAACCACCGGCATTCATCTGCCGCTGACCGACCCGCAAAGCCCGGTCGAGGTCGAGTTCCAACGCCTCTTGGAACAAGACCAGGACGCGCTGGACGATGCGGACCGATGGATTCGCGAGGAGGAGCAACTCGCCGCCCGCGGCGCCGGCATGGGGTCCACCGCCCTACGCGCGCGCATCATGGAGCGCTTCAAGCCGGTCGAACAAGCCTACGAAGACTTCATCCGCCGCCACCCCGACCACGTCCGCGCGCGCCTCGCCTACGGCAGTTTCCTCAACGACACCGGCCGCGAGCGAGAGGCGGTCGCCCAATGGGAAAAGGCGCGGGAACTGGCGCCGAACAACCCGGCCGCCTGGAACAACCTGGCCAACTATTACGGCCACCGCGGGCCGGTCATGAAGGCCTTCCCCTATTACGAAAAGGCCATCCAGCTCAACCCGGCCGAAGTCGTGTACCGGCGCAATCTGGCCGCCACCGTGTCGCTTTTCCGCCGCGACGCCCAAGAGTACTACAAGCTGCCGGACGACCAAGCCGTCCTCCGCAAAGCGCTGGAACTCTACCGCCAAGCCCGCCAACTGGCGCCCCGGGACTTCACCCTGGCCACCGAGACCGCCCAGCTCTACTACATGCTCAAGCCGGTTCCGCCCGACGACCCCGAAGCCGCCCGCCGGCTGCTGGCCGAGGCCATGGACGCTTGGAAGGCGGCCCTCGAGCTGGCTCCGCACGACCTGGCCCGCCAAGGCGTTTACATCCACATGGTCCGCACCTGCCTCAACGCCGGCGACCTCGACCAGGCCCGCCAATACCTCGCCAAGGTCAACCACCCCGCCCTTGAACAACTCCGCCAGCTCCAGGAACGCCGGCTCCAGCGGCTGGAACACCCGGATCAGGCCGATCCGTCCGATTCGTCTGATCCGTCGGATCCGCCGGATCCACCGGCCCCGGCCGGTCACCCCTGACGCCAGCAGCGGAACAGGTAGGCGCCCGGGTTGTGGAAGTCTTCGCAACCGAAGGCTTCCCGCAGAAAGGCCGCCAGGTTCACCACCTGCACCGCAAAGCCCCGCCGCTCGAACCGGTCCCGCATTTCCTCGGCGCCCAGCGTGTTCCAGTGATACTCCTCGACCGGCCGGAACCGGGTCGGCTCGCCCTCCCGCATGTTGAAAAAGCCCAGGCACATCGCCCGGGCCGTCACCCGGCAAACCTCTCCCACCGCCGCCTCCAACCCCTCGGGCGATAGGTGCTCGAACAGGTCGTGGACGAAAAGCAGCTCGCAGCCGCGGTCCGGCGCCGGCAGGGCGAACACATTGCCGACCTCGAAACGCGCCTGCGGGAACAACGCACGGGCGTTGGCGATGTTCTTCTCGGACAGGTCCAGCCCGCGATAACGAAACAGCCGGTCCAGTCCGCAGGCGGCCAGAGCCCGGTAATCGTTGGCCGAACCGCAGGCCGGTTCGAGCAACTCCCACCCGGTGGGCTCGATCTCCGCCAGCCGTTCCCGCCACGCGGCCAGCATCGTGTTCATGGCCGGCTCCTCGGCCAACTTGGGCGGGTCGGTGCGTTCCAGGTGATCCAACAGCTTCTCCAACGCGCCGCGAACCAGGCGCGCCTCGTCGCCCGCTTCCGGCCCCACGGCCCACGCCTCTTGCAAATACGCCGGCAACGGCTCGCCCTCGGCGTTGTCGGCCCCCACGGCCAGGGCGTGCCGGACGGCCGCGAAATCCTCCGGGCCGGCGCCGGACTCGACCTGCTTCACCAGCCAGCAACCCCCGAGCGCAAACCGCAGTTCCGCCTCCATCAACGCCAGCTCCCGGTCGCCGAGAATCGCCTCGATCAGAAAGTGCCGGGTCAGGACGCTGGCCGGGCTGAGGCGGGGATCCTCGACACTGGCCACCAGGTAATCCCGCAACCAGGCCGCCTCGTGCCGTTGCCAGGAACGGGCCAGCCGCTCGGTTTCCGCGCGCAAACGTGCGTCCATGTTCGGACCGGAGAGTGCCGCCCCGGGACCGGAAAGGAAAGCGCGGCGGCCGCCGGCCCGACGGAAACCCGCCGCGCCCCCGCCAACCGCCCGCCAGGGGCCAAAAATCGGTTGCCAGCCGGCGGGCCTTTCCGCCATTCCATTGGGCCATGCTCGCCAGGGTTTGTTCCGCCGCCGTGCAGGGCATCGAAGCCTTCGCGGTCGAGGTCGAGGTCAACGCCGGTTGGGGCGACACCACCATCGTGGTGGTCGGGCTGCCGGACGCCGCGGTGAAGGAATCGCGCGACCGGGTCACGACGGCCCTGAGCAACTCCGGCTTCAAGGTCCCCATGGGCCGCACCACCATCAACCTCGCCCCCGCCGACATCCGCAAGGAGGGCCCCAGCTTCGACCTCCCCATCGCCCTGGGCATGCTCGCCGCCAGCGAACAAATGCGCCCCGACGAACTGGACGCCTTCCTCATCGTCGGCGAACTGGCCCTCAACGGCGCCGTCCGCCCCGTTCGCGGCGTCCTGCCCATCGCCCTCCGCGCCAAAGCCGACGGCCGCTCCGGCCTCATCGTGCCCGCCGCCAACGCCCCCGAAGCCGCCGTCGTCGAGGGGCTCAACGTCATCCCCGTCGCCAACCTCCGCGAAGCCGTCGCCTTCCTCGAAGGCGACCTGCCCATCGCCCCGGTCCGCGTGGACCCGGCCCGCCTGTTCGAGGAACCCGGCGAGGAGGAACCGGACTTCGCCGAGGTCAAGGGCCAGGAAACGGTCAAGCGCGCCTTGGAAATCGCCGCGGCCGGCGGACACAACGTCCTGCTCATCGGCCCGCCCGGCACCGGCAAATCGATGCTGGCGCGGCGGTTGCCGGGCATCCTGCCGCCGTTGACCCTGCAGGAGGCGCTCGAAACCACCAAGATCCACAGCATCGTCGGCCTGCTCCGCCCCGGCCAAGCGCTGGTCACCCGCCGACCCTTCCGCGCGCCCCATCACACCGCCAGCGACGCCGGTCTGCTGGGCGGCTCGATGCACCCCACCCCCGGCGAAATTTCCCTCGCCCACAACGGCGTGCTGTTCCTCGACGAGTTGCCGGAGTTCAAACGCTCCGTCCTCGAAACCCTCCGCCAGCCGCTCGAGGAAGGCCGCGTGACGATCTCCCGCGCCGCCGGCACCGTCACCTTCCCCGCCTCCTTCATGCTCGTCGCGGCCATGAATCCGACCCCCGACGGCAAGATGCCCGGCGAATCCCGTTGTTCCCCCCGCGAAATCCAGAACTATCTCGGGCGCATTTCCGGACCGTTGCTGGACCGGATCGACCTCCACGTCGAGGTGCCGGCGGTCAAGTTCCGCGAAATGGCCGCCGGTCAACCCGGCGAACCCTCGGCCGCCATCCGCCAACGCGTCATCGCCGCCCGCCAGCGCCAATGGCGCCGCTTCGCCCGCCGCCCCGGCGTCCATTGCAACGCCCGCATGACCCCGCGCGACCTGAAGGCCTTTTGCGCGCTGGACGACGCCGCCTTGGAAATGCTCCGCATGGCCATGAACGAACTCGGCCTGAGCGCCCGCGCCTACGACCGCATCCTCAAGGTCGCCAGGACCATCGCCGACCTCGCCGGCGCGGACCGCATCACCGCCGAGCACGTCGCCGAAGCCGTCCAGTACCGCAGCCTCGACCGCCAGCTCTGGGGTTGAGCCGGGCCCGGATCGAGCCCGGTTCCCACCGCCGGCGCGCCATCCCCCTCCGACGACGCGCCGCCGCGCGGCGACGGCGGGTTTTCCGCGTTGCCCCCGCGGCCGCCTCCTCCTACAGTCGGCCCCACGCGCCTGTTGTCGTCCCCGGCGGGCTCCGTCGTGGGCCGGTCCAACAGCGTTCGTGGCAACCACCAACGACGAGACGAACATGAAGAAACCGAATCGAGCCACCACCTCCAGTGCCTTCACCTCCGGCCGGAGCGCTCTTGGCCGGCGGCGCTTCCTCCAAACAGTGGGATTGGCCGGAACCGGCAGCCTCATCCTGCCCAAGGGCACGCTCTTCGGCGCCAACGCCCCGAACAACAAGCTCAACATCGCCCTCATCGGTGTCTGGGGCCGCGCCATGGCCCATTACAACGCCCTCGCTGGCGAAAATGTCGTCGCCCTCTGCGACGTGGACGAAAAACACCTCGCCGTCGCCGCCCAGAAGTTCCCCGACGCCAAACACTACGTGGACTGGCGCAAGTGCCTCGACCAAAAGGACCTCGACGCCGTCGTCTGCTGCACCACCGACCACACCCACGCGTTTGTGGCCAACTGGGCCATGAACCGCGACCTCCACGTCTATTGCGAGAAGCCGCTGGCCAACAGCGTCGAGGAAGCCCGCATCGTCCGCGCCACCTACCTCAAGAAACGCCACAAGCTGGCCACCCAAGTCGGCACCCAGCGCCACGCCTTCCCCAACTTCAACCGGGTCCGCGAACTGGTCCGCGACGGCGCCATCGGCCGCCTCGAGTACGTCTCCGCTTGGGGCACCCGCAAAATCCCCAAGCCCGGCTACCTGCCCGCCGCGGGCGATCCGCCCCCGCACCTGCATTACGACCTGTGGATCGGCCCCTCGCCGTGGCACCCTTACAACCCCGAGTACTTCTCCGGCAGACCCGGCGGCAATTGCCTCCACTGGAACATGTACTGGGACTTCGGCACCGGCCAGGTCGGCGACATGGGCAGCCACACCATGGACCTCGCATGGAACGCCCTCGACGCCGACCTCCCCACCACCGCCGTCGCCAAGGGCGATCCCTTCAACCCCGAGGTCAGCCCCGTCGGCCTCGAAATGACCTGGGACATCCCCGCCAACGACTGGCGTCCGGCCATCAAGCTCTCCTGGTTCCAAGGCGGCCGGATGCCCGATTCGCCCATGCGAGCCATCGACCTCTGGAAAGTCGGCCACGGCGCCATGTTCGAAGGCGACAAGGGCACGCTCATTTCCGGCTTCAACAACCGCATCCTCGTCCCCTTGGGCGATGACGCCGACTTCACCTACTACCGCCCGCGCACCAAGGAAACCCTCCTGCCGCCCTTGGGGAGCTTCCAGGGCGAGTGGCTCAACGCCTGCAAAGGCAGTCTCAAAACGAGCTGCAACTTCGACTACGCCGGCAAGATGATCGAAATGATGATGCTCGGCTTGGTGGCCTACCGCACCGGACTCAAGCTCCAATACGACGGCGCCACCGGCCGCATCACCCCGCGCAAGGCGGAAAACGACCTGCTCTACCGCCGGAAGTATCGCGAAGGCTGGACCCTCAACGGCTGAGTTTCACCCCGGTCCCCGGCCCGGCGGGCGCACGCCGGCCCCCGGCCGGGCGACCGGTTCCTCCACATCACAACCGGTTCCTGCACAAAGAAAACAAGTCATGGTCAACGTTGGTGTCATCGGTCTGGGCTTCATGGGGCTGACCCATCTGAAGGCTTATCAACAAGTGCCCGGCGCCCGCCTGGTGGCGGTTTGCGACGCCGTCCGGCTGCCCGAGGACGGCAACCTCCAGGGAGTCGCCGGCAACATCGCCAGCCACAACGGCGTCCACCTGGACATGAGCCAGGTCAAGGGCTACCGCGATTACCACGACATGCTGGCCAATCCCGACGTGCAACTGGTGGACATCTGCGTCCCGACCCCCCTGCACGCCCCGATGTCCCTGGACGCCCTGGCCGCCGGCAAACACGTCATCTGCGAAAAACCCCTGGCCCGCGACACCGCCACCTGCCGCAAGATCGTCGAAGCCGCCGCCGCGGCCTCGACCTTCTTCATGCCGGCCATGTGCCTGCGGTTCTGGCCCGAATGGTCCTGGCTGAAGGACGCCATCGAGTCCGGACGCTACGGCCGCGTCCTGAGCGCCACCTTCGAGCGGCTCAGCGAACCGCCCGGCTGGAGCCAAGGTTCCTACTTCAAGGGCAGCGAATCCGGCGGCGCCCTCTTGGACATGCACATCCACGACACCGACTTCGTCCAGTTCTGCTTCGGCCGGCCCAAGTCCGTCTTCGCCACCGGCCAGAGCCGCTTCAGCGGTGCGGTCGATCACGTCAACACCATCTACGAGGTCGAAGGCGGCGCCAGTGTCACCGCCGAGGGAAGCTGGCTCATGCACAAGGGCTTCGGCTTCAAGATGGGCTTCCGCGTCAACTTCGAGGAAGCCACCGCCATCCACGACAGCACCCGCCCCGACGCCTCCCTCGTTCTCTACCGCGAGGGCGGGGAACCCAGGATCATCCAACCGCCCGGCGGCGACGGCTACATCGGCGAGCTGGCCTACATGATCGAGTGCATCGAACAGGGCCGCGCCCCGTCGATCGTCACCGCCGAGGACGGCATGGCGGCGGTCGCCATCTGCGAGGCCGAGGAACGCTCCGTGGCCTCGCGCCGGCCCGAACCGGTCGTCATCTGAACCCGCGAAGGCAGGGCGCCGATGCAAGAACGCCTGGTGCTGACGATTCTGGGGCCGGACCGGCCGGGGCTGGTCGAACAGCTCGCCGCCTTGGTCACCGCCCACGAAGGCAACTGGCTCGAAAGCCGGATGTGCCGCTTGGGCGGCGAGTTCGCCGGCATCCTCCGCTGCCAGGTGCCCGACCGCCGGCGCCCCGCCTTCGAACGCGCGCTGGCCGACCTGGAAAAAGCCGGCCTGAGCGTCGTGACCAAGATCGACCCCGGCGAAACCCCCACCCCCGGCCGGTCCGCCGTCCTCGAAATCGTCGGCCAGGACCGACCCGGCATCATCCGCCACGTCTCCGGCGCCCTCGCCGCCCATGGGGTCAACGTCGAGGAACTTCAGTCCGAATGCGTCAGCGCCCCGATGTCCGGCGAACTGCTCTTCCAAGCCCGCATCCGGGTCTGGCTGCCGGAAGGGTGCGACTTGGAGCGCCTGCGGGCGGACCTCGAACGCCTGGCGGCCGACCTGCTCGCCGAAGTGACCCTGGCACCGGAGAATCCAGCCGGAAAACCCGACTGACTCCCAGGCAGCCGGGCTGCCTCTTCAACCCATCACCCTTCAACCCTGCAACCCGCCAGCCCAACACCCCCCACCTCCTCACGTCGGTGGCGACGGCGGCGTTGCGCTGCAGGCTTCCAACCTGCACCAGGTCAAGCAGGCAAAATGGCTACACCACACCCCCGGAACTCAAGCCTCACTCACTGCTCACAACGTTCCACTCACGAGCCTCTGCTGCGGCCTCCCGGCCTCCTTTGCAGCCCGGACGGCGAGGAAGCAGCCGATGCGCGCTTGCGTCTTGGAGCGCGGGACCGCGACGGCGGGACCGCTTTCCAAAGCGCC
>RFJD01000187.1 GCA_003695015.1 Verrucomicrobiota bacterium
AGGTCTTGAGATGATGCTCGTAGATGCCCCGCCGGCTGCCGGAGGCGTTGTACATCTCCCGCGGATACCACTCGTTGCCGAAGGCGGGCACCGAATAGACGCCCCAGTGGATGAAGATGCCGAACTTGGCGTCCACGTACCATTCGGGGACGCGGTAGCCCGCGAGGGACTCCCACGTGGGCTGGAAGGGGCCGCGACGGGCCACCTCATCGATGGTCTTGAGGGTCTGGTCGATGTCCGAGGCCGCGACCGCGCCCGCCAGCAGGGCCGCCGCCGTGCCACATCGAATCCACTGGAACGTTTGCATCATCGTTGGTCTGACAGTTGACTTTTCACAAGACCCTAGGGACGGACCTCCGCCCGGCCAATGGTCAAAGCCAGCCGGCCCATGACGATTCTTGACCTGGCCGGAGGCGCCGGAAACCCGGCCCGAGCCGGGTCACTGGTCCCACAGGCGCTCCCGCACCTCCATCAACTCCGGATACCGCTCGTCCGTGTCGCCGACCTCCCGCTTGAGGCGGAGCAACTCCTGCTTCAGTTCGCGGATCACATCGGCGTAGGCCGGATCGCCATAGCGATTGTGCATCTCGTGGGGATCGCGGGCCAGATCGTAAAACTCCCACGCCGGGGTGGTGGGCCGGTCGATGGCGCCCTCGGCGTCCAGGGGCAGCGCGTAATAGAAGATCAGTTTGTAGCGGTCGGTCCGGATGCCGTAGTGAGCGGGGTTCGCATGATGGGTGAGGTGCATCCAGTAGCGATAGTACACGGCATGCCGGCCGCGATCGGGTGCGCTGCCGTTGAGGATGGCCCGGAAACTCCGGCCCTGCATGTACGGAGGCGTGGCCACGCCCGCGAAATCCAGAATCGTCGGGGCAAAATCCACGTTCGCCACCATGGCGTCCCGCTTCACCCCTGCCGGGAGTTCCCGCGGATAACGCACGATGAACGGCACGCGCATGGATTCCTCGTACATCCAGCGCTTGTCCATGAAATCGTGCTCGCCCAGCATCATGCCCTGGTCGGAGGTGTAAAAGATGATCGTATTGTCCAGCTCGCCGGTCTCCTTCAAGTAGGCCAGCAACCGACCGATCTGGTCATCGATGCCTTTGACGCAGCGCAGGTATTTCTTGAGGTAGCGCTGGTAGGCCACGTGTTTGTACTCGTCGTCGGGAAGAGCGGGATCCACGAACATGTGCTGGCCCATGTTGCGCGGCGCATAGCGCTTGCCGATGGAAGTGCCCAACCCCTCGAGGGCCGCAGAGCCAAAGTCCGGTTGGTTCCAGAGGCTCTCCGGCTCGGGGATCTCGACGTCGGCATAGTCCCAGTCGTAGCGCTCGGCGTTCTCGAAGTTGTCGTGCGGCGCCTTGAAGTGGTGCATCAGGAAGAACGGCTTGGACTTGTCACGGTTCTTCAACCACCGCAGCGAAAGGTCCGTGATGGCCTCGGTGACGTGCTTGGAATTATAGCCCTGGAAGCGAAACTCGTTCTTGGGCCAGGGACCGCGGCCTTTGACCCGGAACACCGGGTTGAAGTACCAGCCCTGGACCGGCAGGACGGCGTAGTAATCAAACGCGGCCGGCTCCTCGCCCAGATGCCACTTGCCGATCATGGCGGTGGTGTAGCCGGCCTGGCGCATGAGCTGCGGGAGAAACTGGCGGGCCGGCTCGATGCGGCCCTGCAGGGTCCGCACCCCATGCACGTGCGGATACTGGCCGGTGATGAGGGTCGCCCGACAGGGCGTGCAGATCGAATCCACCACGAAGGCATTGCGGAGCAACACGCCCTCGGCGGCCAGCCGGTCGATGTTCGGGGTGGGGTTGAGCGCCGCCAAACGCCCGCCGTAGGCGCCGATGGCATGGGCGGCGTGATCGTCCGCCATGATCCAGAGGATGTTCGGCTTGGCCGGCCGGGCGGCCCGAGCCGGCAGGCCCCAAGCCATCGCCAGCGCTGCGGCGCCGGCAAGCATCACCTTTCCGAGGTCGATGGTCTTCATGATGAAAAAGGACAAGACAGGTCAGGAACGGTTGGTTGCCGCTGCGGCCGGCCTGGAAGGACGGGACTTCCTTGGGGAGCTCCGCCGGGGGCGGTTTTTTTCCGGCACCGGCGGCAGGCCGTCGTCCGGCTGGTTCCAAAGGCGGTAGGGATCGTCATACCGCCGCATCTGTTCCAACAGCAGCGCCTCCATCTCGGCCAGTTTGGCCGCATAGCGCGGATCGCCGGCGAGGTTCACCTGGTCCTTCTCCGGGACCACGCCCGTGTGTGCGATCACCTGCGGGTCGTGGTGTTGGATCAGGAACTCGTTCGGGTTGCGGGCCAGGTTGAACAACTGGGTTTCCCGCACCTTGCCGTCCAGCACGTCGTACTTGATCAGCTTCCAATCGCCCTTGAGGACGCACCGCATGCCGGGCTTGGTGCCGCCGCAATAGACGCCGTACATGACGTCGCGAATCCTGTCCTTCCGGCCGAACAGAACCGGTTTGAAACTGAGGCCTTCGTTGGTGGCCGGAGGCTCGATGCCGGCCAGGTCACAAAAAGTGGCCAGGATGTCGAGCAGGTAGATGTTGCCGGTCACGCGGGAACCGGGCTTGATGCCGGGACCCCACGCAATGAACGGGACGCGCCACGTGTGCTGGTAGAGGTTTTGTTTGCCCTGCAACCCGTGCCGCCCGATCGCGATGCCATGATCGGCCGTGTAGAAAATGTACGTGTTGTCCAGTTCCCCCATCTCCTCGAGTTTGCGGAGCACGCGTCCGATCTGGATGTCGATGTTTTCGACACAGGCAAATTCGCGCCCCAGCTCGTTGCGGATGGTGCGTTCGTCGCGATTCGTCCAGACGCCGCTGACGTTGACCTCATCGCGCAGACCCGGATGGCCGTGGTGGAACGGATGGGCGGGCAGCCAGTTGGGGGGGAGTTTCGGCTGTTTGGGATTGGCGGGCGGGCGATGGGTCTTGTCCGTCCAATTCTTCGCCCCGTAGTGCTCGAGCAATTCCGGCTTGCCATTGCGGGTGTCATGCGGATGGGAGAAGCCGAAGTAGATCAGCCACGGGTCCTTGTCGCCGCGGGCCTGGCGCTCGTTCAAGTAATTCAGCACCTGCTCGGCATGCCAGGCGCTGCCGGTTTCGTCGGTGGGACCGCGCTTGGTGGCGTCGTGCCGCACTTGGAACTGGCGGTTGGCGCCCTCGTAGCTGTTGCCCCGCTTGCAGGTGCGCATGGTGTCGTAGCCGGCGCGATTGAACACGGCGGCCAGCGTGTTGGTTTCCAGGTTCGGCGGGCAGAGCCGGTCCGCAAACGGCGCAATGGGCAGGTGCCACAAGGTGCGGCCGCTCATGATCATGTGCCGCGAGGGCGTGCAAACCGCCCCCATGAAAGCGCCCATGTGATAGGCGCCGTCGAACACCATCCCCTCCCTCGCCAGCCGGTCCAGCGTGGGCGTGCACAGTTCGCTCGTCGGATTGTACATCCGGAGATCGAACGGCGACTCGTCATCGACGAGGATGAACAGAATGTTCGGTCGGGAGGCGCCGTGAAGGATGCAGGCGGCGGCCAGGGCGGCCACCGCCACGCCACGTTGGAAGAGCCGGCGCATGAGCCGGGAAGGCCGCTGCGGGAGGGCGCCTTGTTGCAGGGGAGTCATGAGGCAGCCTTTCTCAGTTTGGTTCAATCCTTGCCCG
>RFJD01000026.1 GCA_003695015.1 Verrucomicrobiota bacterium
GACCAAAGCAGTTCCGGTAACTCCGCGGCGGGCCGCCGTCCCCGGCGTTCTCCGTGGATCGGCCCAAGTGCAACAGGTCGGTCACCGGGAAAAAAACGGCCACGGCCTGCACCGCGCTGCTGGCCCGGTCCACCGGATCCAGGGCGTCCGCCGGTCCCGGCCCGCCACGAGTGGCGATCATCAGACTCAAGTGACCGCCCGCGCTGCCGCCGGTGATGCCCAGCCGGTCGGGATCCACGCCGTATTCCCGGGAGTGATGGCGGACGAACCTCACCGCCCGATGGATGTCCTCGATGATCTCCGGCACGCTGGCTTCCGGCTGGGAAACGTGACAGGCGGCGAACACCGTGTACCCGCGGCGGATCAAGGGCGCGACGATCCACGTGCCCAGACTGCCGGGCGGACCCGACTTCCAACTGCCGCTGACCACGGTGATGACGCCAAGCCCGTTGGGATGGCGCGGCCGCAGGATGTCCAGGGTCAACGGCCGGCCGTGCCGTTGTCCGTACACGATGCCATTGGTGCGTTCGACCGCCGGATGCAGGTACCACCAAACGGCGCCGACCGCGACCGCGGCCAACAGCACCAGGACGGCCACCCCCCACAGGAACCGCCGAAGCCACCGGCCGATTGTCGTCCGCCTGGGCATGAAACGACCCGAGGTTGGCGCCTTTATCGGCCGAAGTCACGCTCCGATCTCACCCCGCATGGGCTTCCCATCCCCGGCCGTAGGGGGTTGTGGTGCCGCCATCCTGGCGGCCGTCGTAGCCACCGACGTAAGGAGGTGGGGGGTGACGGCGCGGCGAGTTGAAGGGTTGAAGAGTGAAGGGTTGAAGAGACCTCGCGTTTCCGTGTTGTGTGGCCGTCATGTCGGATGCCCCGGCGTGCCTTGTGGTGAAGCCATCTTGGCTGCTCCGGCTTGTGCTGCGGGCATCTTACCTGCCCTGATTTGGCTGGAGGAGTGAGGAAAGAGGAGTGAGAAGTGAGTGGGGCTGGGCTCCGGGGGTAGGTTGGCCGGGGTGCAGGCATCCTGCCTGTCCGGAATTGGTGCAAGCTGGAAGCCCGGAGGACGCTGCTTTTTTGTGGAGTGCGCCGGCCCTCCGGCGCTTTGGAAAGCGGTCCCGCCGCCGCGGGGCCGCACACCACGACGCAAGCGTTCATCCCTGCTTCCTCTCCAACTCCCGCCGGCCAGGCAGTCTGGAAGCCCGCACCACAGACCTCCCCGTGTGAGGTGCAGCCATTCTGCCTGCTCCGGCTTGTGCTGCAGGCACCTTGCCTGGCGGGGTATGTGGTGCAGGCATCCTGCCTGCCGTGGTAGGTGGTGCGGCCATCTTGGCTGCGGAGCCGGCCGCCGGCCGATCTCATTCCCACTCGATCGTGCCGGGGGGTTTGCTGGTGATGTCGAAGACGCAGCGGTTGACCCCCTTGACTTCGTTGATGATCCGGCTGGCCAGCCGTTCGAGCAATTCGTGTGGCAGCCGCACCCAGTCGGCCGTCATGCCGTCCTGGGATTCCACGGCGCGGACCGCGACGGTGTAGTCGTAGGTGCGTTCGTCGCCCATGACGCCCACGCTGCGGACCGGCAGCAAGACGGCGAAACTCTGCCAGATGCGGCGGTACCAGCCGGTGGCCTTCATCTCCTCGAGCACGATGGCGTCGGCTTGGCGCAGGATGTCCAGCCGCCGCTTGGTGACTTCGCCCACGATGCGGACGGCCAGGCCCGGGCCGGGGAAGGGCTGCCGCCAGACGATCTCCCCGGGCAGTCCCAGTTCGAGTCCGACCTGACGGACCTCGTCCTTGAACAGGCACCGCAACGGCTCGAGCAGCTCGAACTTCATCCGCTTCGGCAGCCCGCCCACATTGTGATGGCTCTTGATCAACGCCGCCGGGTTGCCCCCGATGGGCACCGACTCGATCACGTCCGGGTACAGCGTTCCCTGCGCCAGAAAACGAGCCGGACCCGCCTTCCGCGTGCCGGCTTCGAAGACCTCGATGAACTTCCGCCCGATGATCTTGCGTTTGCGTTCCGGGTCGGTGACGCCCTTGAGCGCCGCCAGGAAGTCGCGGGTGGCGTTCTGATAGATCAGCCGGATGTGGAAGTGACGCCCAAAGACCTCCTGCACGGTTTCGGCCTCCCGCGCCCGCAGCAGGCCGTTGTTGACGAAAATGCAGGTGAGTTGATCGCCAATGGCGCGGTGGATCAGGGCGGCCGCCACGCTGGAATCGACCCCGCCGCTCAGGCCGAGGATGACGCGTTCGGAGCCGACCTGTTCCCGGATGGACTCGACCGCCTGATCGATGAACCGCCGCATCGTCCAGCGCCGGCCGCATCCGCAGATCTTGTGGACGAAATTCCCGAGAATCTTGCGCCCCTGCGGGGTGTGCGCCACTTCCGGATGAAACTGCAGGCCGTAGAGCTTCCGCCCGGCGTGCTCGATCGCCGCGTAATCCGAGTTCTCCGTCGCCGCCACCGGCCGGAAGCCCTCCGGCAACCGCGCAATCCGGTCGCCATGGGAGTTCCACACTTGCGAACGGCGGGAAACGCCCTGGAACAACGGGCAATCCCTGGCCGTCACCTCCAGGGTGCCCTTGCCGTACTCGCGTTTGGCGCTGTGCTCGACCTGCCCGCCCAGCAGATGCGCCATGGCCTGCAACCCGTAGCAAATCCCCAGCACCGGCAGGCCCAGTTGGAAGATCTCCGGGTCCGGCATCGGGGCGTCCGGATCATGCACGCTGGCCGGCCCGCCCGAGAGGATCAGGCCGCGCGGCGCCCGGCGGCGGATTTCGGCGGCCGGGGTGTGGAAGGGGACGATTTCGGAATACACCCGGCTTTCCCGGATCCGCCGGGCGATGACCTGGGTGTACTGCGAGCCGAAATCGAGGATCAGAATCGTTTCGTTCATGCGCAAGCGAGGCTGGTCGTGAGGCGGCCGCCGGGAACCAAAGGCGACGGGCCGGGGCGGGAACCCCGGCCCGGCCGGTCACGCCATGGCATGGCGGCCCGGGAACCTATTCGGAGGGTTTGCCGCCGGAGGCGTCGCCGCCGCTTTTCTCCTGCTGCTTTTGTTGCTGGAGATACTTCTCCACTTCGGACGCCTTGATGATCTCGACCTTGGCGCCCTTCTCCAGCTCCTCCTTCGAGGGGACCTTGATGATGTCGCTGGTGACGGGCGCCGGCTTGGTGGCCTGGGGTTGGGCGGGATGCACCCCCAGCAGCTCCACCTCGAAGATGAGGGCCGAGTTGGGCGGAATGGCGCCGCGCATGCCGCGCTCGCCGTAGGCCAGTTCCGGCGGAATGTAGAGCTTCCACTTGGCGCCGGGCTTCATCAGTTGCAGGGCCTCGGTCCAGCCCTTGATGACCCGGTTGACGGCGAAGCGCGCCGGCTGGCCGCGGTCGTAGGAGCTGTCGAACTGCTTGCCATTGATGAGGGTGCCGCGGTAGTGGACGGTCACTTGGTCATTGGCCTTGGGGGGAGTGCCGGAGCCCTCGCGCAGGACCTCGTACTGCAGGCCGCTGGGAAGGGTGACCACGCCCTGGCGCTTGGCGTTTTCCGTCAGCCACTTCTCGCTTTCGGCCTTGTTCTTGGCGGCCAGGTCCTTCCACGCCTGTTCCTGGTAGGCGCGGATGGCGTCCCGCATCTGCTCGCTCGTCAGGGCCGTCTGGCCGCCGGCCTGGTCCTTCAGACCCTGCAGCACCAGTTGCAGCTCCTGGTCGGAGAGGGTCACGCCGATGTTCCCCAGGTTCTGGGCCAGGCTCATGCCCAGCGCATAGCAGAATTTCTGGCGCGCATCGTTGAACTGGACGGTTTCCGCCGCCAGGACCGAAGCCCCCAGCAGCGCCGGCATCCACCAAATCCAAAAGTGTTTCATGGCTCGTTCCGTTGTCGAACAGCGAAGATTTCAGGATCGGGCAGGGGATTCAACGCAATTCTGCCCGTCCCGTCGGTCGGGTTCCTCCGCGGCAGGGCGTGGGAAGCTTTCAGACGAGCTTCTGGCCGAGGATCTTGCGGGCCTGTTCCTCGCGGTGGGCCCGGAGCCGGTCGAGCAGCTCGGGCCGTTTGACGCCCAGAATGCTCACCGCCAAGAGGGCGGCGTTGATGGCGCCGGGTTTGCCGATCGCCACCGTGGCCACGGGGATGCCCGGCGGCATCTGCACCGTGGACAGCAGGGCGTCGAGCCCCTGCACCGCCCAGCCGGTCATCGGCACCCCGATGACCGGTTTGACCGTGTGAGCGGCCACCACGCCGGCCAAGTGGGCGGCCCCGCCGGCCGCCGCGATGAACACCTCCGTGCCGGCGGCGTCGCTTTCCTTCACGAAAGCGGTCGTTTGTTCCGGGGTGCGATGGGCGGAAAGAACCCGGCAGACGTGCGGGATGCCGAATTGGTCCAAGGTCTGGTGGCAGGCCTGCATGGTTTCCCAGTCGGACTGGCTCCCCATCAGGACAGCGACCAGGGGCGTCGTCGTCTCGCTCATCGCGCGGATTCTGGGGACCGGGTCCGGACGGCGCAACGCAAACCGCCATTGCCCGCGAGGATTCACCCGTTGGACACCCAACAACCCCGGCAGCCTCGCCGCGAGCTTCACGGATACAGCAGGTACCGTGCGCGCCGGCGGCGAAAAGCCTCTTCCTCCGCCGCCCAACCGGCGAGGATCTCGGAGGCGGAACGGTCTTTGAGCAGCTCGCGCCGGAGGCGATCGGTGCCGCAGATCTTGTCGAACATGGCGAAGGAATGGCCGCGCCGGACGGCCTCCCGGCAAAGGTTACGACCGTGCAGGCGGCGGATGCCGTCCCAGAGATAGACGTTCATGGCCGCCAAAGGTGCGCGGGCCGGGTCGGTGAACTTCAAACGGACCCCCTGCACTTCCTGACCGGCATAGGCGCCGCGGGTCGGGGTGAAGCGGACGGTTTCGAACTTCACCCCGGGCAGGCCGCGGTATTCGAGCCAGCGGGCCAGCAGGTCAGCGTGAATCCACGGAGCGGCCACGCATTCGTAAGGCATCGGCGTGCCGAACCCCACACTCACCCCGCCCAAGTCCGCCACCAGGGATGTCGCCGGCAGGTAAAGACAGCGTTCGGCCGTCGGGACTCCCGGCGAGGTGGGCGTCCACCGCAGCCCGGTGTCCTTCCAGGTCATGGACCGTCGCCAGCCTTGGAGCCGGATCACCCGGACCTTGGGCGGGTGCTCGATCCACTTCTCGCCGGCGATCATCAGGGCCAGTTCGCCCGGGGTCATGCCGTAGAGCATGGGCACCGGCCAGCGGCCGATGAAGGAGCGGAACCTGGGTTCGACCACCGGACCTTCGACCCGGAGGCCGCCGACCGGATTGGGCCGGTCGAGCACGACGAACTCGAGGCCCGCCCGGCCGCAAGCCTCCATGGCCAGCCCCAAGGTGCTGATGTAGGTATAGGCCCGGAAACCGATGTCCTGCAGGTCGTACACCAGCGCGTCCAGTCCCTTCAGGGCGTCCTGGGAAGGGGCCCGCACGCCACCGGGGCCGTAAAGCGAACGCACCGGCAGGCCGGTGGGCACGTGAACGCCGTCGGGGAACTCCTCGCCCGCCCCGAACCGCCCCTCGACGCCGTGTTCCGGTCCGAACAACGCCCCGACCTCGAGTCCAACGGCCCGGTGCAGGATGGCGATGCTGCTGCGGCCGTGACGATCCACGCTGGCGGGGTGGGCGATCAACCCGATGCGTTTGCCGCGCAGGGACCGGAAGGCTTCCTCTTGTACGACGTCGATGCCCAGCCGGATCCGGGCTTGGTCGCCGGCCAAACCGGCGGTCCCGCCCAGCAGCCCCGGCAACAACAGCAGCAGAACCCGTCGGAACGGCATCACGGCCGGAAGGGTACCGGTTGCCGCCCGGGGGGCCAACACAGACCGGCGATCAGGCCATGGCCCGTTCCGGCGGGGGCCCTCGCCCGGCGGGATCACGCCGTCACGCCGCCGGCTTGGCCGTCGGCCTCGTAGGCCAGATGGGACGCCAGCCAGCGCTCGACCTCCGCCACCGCCAGCCCCTTCCGGCGGGCGTAATCGGCCACCTGGTCCCGGCCCAGCGCGCCGACGGCAAAGTAGTGCGCCTCCGGATGTGCGAAACAGACGGCGCTCACGCTGGAGGCCGGCCACATGGCGCAGGAATCGGTCAGCCGGATGCCGGCCCGTTCCTCGACGCCCAAGAGTCGCCAGAGCGTGCGTTTTTCGGTGTGGTCCGGGCATGCCGGATAACCGGGCGCCGGCCGGATGCCGCGATACTTCTCGGCGATGAGCTCCTCCGGGGTGAGGTTCTCGTCCGCGCCGTAGCCCCACTCGCGCCGGATGCGGTGGTGCATCCACTCGGCAAACGCCTCGGCCAGACGGTCGGCCAACGCTTCCAACATGATGGCTTGGTAGTCGTCGTGCGCCTCCTTGAACGCCCGCACCCGCTCTTCGAGCCCCCAGCCGATCGAGACGGCGAAGGCCGCCAGGTAATCAGGCGGGCCGCCCTCCGGCGCCACGAAATCCGCCAGGCACAGGAAGGGCCGGTCGGCCGGCTTGTCGGTTTGCTGGCGGAGGAAATGCAGTGTGGCCAGCGGCGTCTCCCGCCGGTCGTCGGCAAAGAGCCGGACATCGTCGCCGATTGCCGCCGCGGGGAAGAAGCCGTACACACCGCGGGCCTCCAGCCACGTCTCGTCGCAGAGCCGATCCAGCAGGCGGCGGGCGTCGGCGTGAAGCTGCCGGGCTTGGGCGCCGTAACGTTCGTGGTCGAGGATGGCCGGGTAGCGGCCGCGCAGTTCCCAGGCATGGAAGAACGGCGACCAGTCGATGTAACCGGCCAGCTCCCGCAGGGAAACGGTCACGTCCGCGGGCGGGCCTTCCGGGGACGCCGAGCGCACGGTCCGGATCCCCAGAAAGCCGGGCCGCGGCGGTTCGTAGCCGGACCAATCAGGCCGAAACGGCCGCCGGCGCGCCTCCTCGAGCGACACCAGTTTCGTCGTCCGGCGCGCCCGTTGTTCCCGCAGTTTCGCCTGTTCCCGGCGGTTCGCTTCGTCGAAGACCTCCCGTTCCGGTCCCAGCAACTTGCCCACCACCGGGCCGGCGCGGCTGGCGTCCAACACGTGGACCACCGGCCCCGAATACGCCGGGGCAATCTTCACCGCCGTGTGGGTGCGGCTGGTGGTGGCGCCGCCGATCAACAGCGGCAGCCGGAACCCCTCGCGCTCCATCTCCCGGGCCACGTGAACCATCTCATCGAGGGAGGGCGTGATCAGGCCGCTGAGCCCGATGAGGTCCACCTGCTTTTCCCGGGCGGTCTGGAGGATCTGCTCGGCGGGGACCATCACGCCGAGGTCGATGACCTCGTAGTTGTTACAGGCCAGCACCACCCCGACGATGTTCTTGCCGATGTCGTGAACGTCCCCTTTGACCGTCGCCAGCAACAGCCGGCCGCGGGCGCCTTCGCCCGATTGTTTCGCCGCCTCCAGAAGGGGCGTCAGGATGGCGACGGCCTGCTTCATGACGCGGGCGGACTTGACCACCTGGGGCAGGAACATCTTGCCCGCGCCGAACAGGTCGCCCACCACGTTCATCCCGGCCATCAACGGCCCCTCGATGACCGCCAGCGGATCGCCCAATTCGCGCAGGGCTTCCCGGACGTCCTCCTCGATGAAGTCGGTGATGCCCTTGACCAGCGCGTGCTCGAGGCGCTTGGCGACCGGCGCCTGCCGCCAGGCGAGATCCGGGCCGGCGGCCGTCTTGTCGCGACCTTGGGACTTCACCTGCTCGGCGTACTCGAGCAGCCGTTCGGTCGCGTCCGGCCGCCGGTTCAACAGCACGTCCTCGACCCGCTCGAGCAGCTCGGCCGGCAGTTCCTCATAAACCGCCAGCATGCCGGGGTTGACGATCCCCATGTCCAGCCCCGCCCGGATGGCGTGGTAGAGGAAAGCGCTGTGCATGGCTTCGCGGACCACGTTGTTGCCGCGGAAGCTGAAGGAGACGTTGCTGATGCCGCCACTCACATAGGCGCCCGGCAGGTTCTGCTTGATCCAACGGGTGGCCTCGATGAACGCCACGCCATAGCTGTTGTGCTCGGCGATTCCGGTCGCCACCGTCAGCACGTTGGGATCGAAGATGATCTCCTCCGGCGGGATGCCGGCCTTCCGGGTCAGCAGGTCGTAGGCCCGGCGGCAGATCTCGATCTTGCGCTCGAAGGTGTCCGCCTGACCCTGTTCGTCGAAGGCCATCACCACCACCGCCGCCCCGTAACGCCGGATCGTCCGGGCCCGTTCGAGGAAGACCTCCTCGCCTTCCTTGAGGCTGATCGAGTTGACCACGCCCTTGCCCTGCAGGTTCTGCAGGCCGCGTTCGATGACCGACCATTTCGAGGAGTCGATCATCACCGGCACCCGGGCGATGTCCGGCTCGGAGGCCACCAGCCGGAGGAAGGTTTCCATCGCCTCCTCGGCGTCCAGCAGGGCCTCGTCCATGTTCACGTCGATCATCTGGGCGCCGTTCTCGACCTGCTGGCGCGCGATGGCCAGGGCTCCCTCGTAGTCGCCGGCCAGGATCAGTTTGCGGAACTTGGGCGAGCCGGCCACGTTGGTGCGCTCCCCAATGTTCACGAAGTTGACCTCCGGCGTGACGGTCAACGGCTCCAAGCCGCTCAGCCGCAACGCGGGCGGGATCCGGGGCGGCACCCGCGGCGGCACCCCCCGCACTGCTTCAGCGATGGCGTGGATGTGGGCCGGCGTCGAGCCGCAACAGCCTCCCACGATGTTCAACCAGCCCTCCCGGGCAAAGGCGCCCAGCACCTCGGCCATGTGTTCCGGGGTGTCGTCGTACTCGCCGAACTCGTTGGGCAGGCCGGCGTTGGGATAGCAGCTCACAAAACAGTCGGCGATGCGCGACAACTCTTCGACGTGCGGCCGCATTTCCCGCGCCCCCAAGGCGCAGTTGATCCCCACCGCCAGCGGCCGGGCGTGCCGGATCGAGTGCCAGAAGGCCTCGAGTGTCTGGCCCGACAGCGTCCGCCCGGAGGCGTCGGCGATGGTGACCGACACCACCACCGGCCAGCGCCGACCCAGTTCCTCGAACAGTTCCTCCAGCGCGAACAGGCATGCCTTGGCGTTGAGCGTGTCGAAAATCGTTTCCGGCAGGAGGAAATCCACCCCGCCTTCGATCAGCGCCCGGGCCTGCTCCCGGTAAACCTCGACCAGCTCGCGAAAGGTCACGCTGCGATGGGCCGGCCGATGCACATCCGGCGAAAGGCTGGCGGTGCGGTTGGTCGGTCCCATGGCCCCGGCCACCCAGACCATCCGCTCCGGTCCCGCCGCGTCCGCCTCTTCCCGGGCCAGCCGGGCCGCTTCCCGGTTCATTTCGGCCACCCATGCCTCGGTGCCGTAGTCGGCCTGCGACAGGCGGTTCGCGTTGAAGGTGTTGGTGCCGATGATGTCCGCCCCGGCGGCGATGAATTCCCGGTAAATCCGCCGGATCGCCTCCGGTTGGGTGAGGGTCAGCAGGTCGTTGTTTCCCTGCAACGGCCGGGGATGGCCGGCGAAACGATCCCCGCGAAAGTCGGCCTCCTCCAGCCGCAGGGCTTGGATCATCGTGCCGCGCGGGCCGTCGGTGACCAGGATCCGCTCCTGGAGGGCCTCGACGAGGCGCTGTTGGCGTTCGGACAAATCGCTCATGAGCTGCAATCAGCTTCGGCGCCGGGCTGGCCGCCGGGGGCGGCGACCGTGGCGCGGAAGCCGGCCAAAGGATAGGCAGGGAGGAGCGGGAAGGCAAACGGATAATCAACGCATCCGGATTCGGTGATGCGTTGGAGAACCCGCCCCTTCCTTTCGTTGCCGTTCTTTCACTCCCGTGTCACCGGATCGTCACGTTCCGATGGCACCTTGTGAGCGTGCTGACGAAACCACATCGCAGTCCGGTCACTGGGAACCAACCGGGTTCCCGGGCCACCCCGACCCCGCCCGAGCGACCGATTCCGGCCGACGTCCGGAAGGTCATTTCCGCCGACCGCCTGCTGGCGTTGACGCTCGCGACGGTGGCCGACCTCGATCGCCTGCCCGGCTGGCCGCCGGTCCGCTTCCCGAATCCCGAAGGCGCCACGCCGGGGGCCCTGATGGCCATGTTGTTGTACGCCTACGCCGCCGGCTGGATGGGGTCGGACGAAATCGAGGAACAGGCGCGCCGCGATCATCAGCTCGCCTACCTCGCCGCCGGTCAGTTGCCCTCCTCGCCCACCTTGAGGCGTTTTCGTCGTTGCTTTCGCCCCGTGGTGGAGGAGGCGTTGGCGGACCTGCTGGGCCGGATCGCCGCGGCGGTTCCCGGGGCGATGCCGGCCCGGCCCGCCGCACTCGAGGCCGAAGCGCGCCGGCGGTTGGACCTGGCCGTCATGGCCGACACCATCGCCCTGGATTACTGAAATCCTGCCGAGCCGGCCGTGTCGGCGCGCCGGGCGCCCCTTCGGGGGAACCGCGGCCGTCGTGGCCCGGACCATCCCCTGCAGGCCCGTCTTGCCCATCCGGGCCAAAGCCGCTTGGATAACGGCCGCGTCGCCATGGCCACCGGTCCGACCCAAAGCGCCGAAGACTACCTCGAACGGATCCACGAGCTGATCCAGCACAAGGGGCGCGCCCGGGTCATGGACATCGCCACCTCCCTGAACGTCACCCGGGCCTCCGTCACCAACATGATCCAGCGTCTGGGCGAGCAAGGGTACCTCGAATACGTCCGCTACCGCGGTGTGGTCCTGACGCCGCGCGGGCGTGAGGTGGCGTTGCGGGTGCGGCGGCGACACGCCACGTTGTCCCGGTTTTTCTCCCTGCTCGGCTTGGATGAAGCGGTTCAGCAACGCGACATCGAGGGCATCGAACATCACCTCAGCGCCGACACCCTGGCCGCGCTGGTGGACCTGACCCGGTTCTTCGAGGAAAACCCCGCCGTGCTGGACCGCTTCCGGCACTCGCGCGCCGGTCGCGACGGGAAAAGCCCCTCCGCATGAAACCGACCCGCCTCCTGCGCCTTCGACGGATCGCGGAGGCCGAAGTCTCCCGCACCCTCCGCCGGCTTCCACCCGCCCTGCGGCAGGAAGCCGAACGCCTGCCGGTCACCTTCGAGGAACGGCCCAACGACGCCACCGTCGCCGACGGCATCGACCCCGACGTGCTCGGGCTGTTCGTCGGTCCCCCCTACGAATCCGAGGGCGTCGCCGACGTGCCGGCCCAGATCATCCTCTACCTCGCCAACCTCTGGGACTTCGCCGGGGGCGACGAGGACATTTTCCGCGAGGAGGTCCGCACCACCTACCTCCACGAACTGGGCCACTATCTCGGCTTGGACGAGGAGGATCTGGACCTGCGCGGGCTGTTGTAGGCGCCTCCGGTGGCCGTCGGGGTCGGATTGGCCCGGCGCCGGACTTTTCCGCCGACCAAGCGAAACGGCCCCGCTTCAGGGGGCCGTTGCACCGTCAGACACGCAGACCAAGGGCCGGTCTCAGTCCAGCTTCGCCCACTCCTCAGCGATCTGGACCGCGTTGAGCGCGGCGCCCTTGAGCAACTGGTCGCCGCAGACCCAGAACGCCAACCCGTTGTCCAGCGCGCAATCCTTGCGCAGCCGGCCGACGGCGCAGTTGTCCCGGCCCGCGTAGTCCAGCGGCAGCGGGTACTGGTTGTTGGCCGGGTCGTCCACCACGTCCAATCCGGGCGCATTTCGCAGCACCTCGAGGGCCGCCTCCACGGAAACCGGCTTTTCGAACTCCGCGCTCACGGCCACCGAATGGGCCCGGTACACCGGCACGCGCACACAGGTCACGCTGGCCTTGAACCCGGGGTGATGCATGATCCTGCGGCCTTCGTTCTCCATCTTCATCTCCTCCCGCGTGTAGCCGTTTTCCAGGAAACGGTCCACATGCGGCAGCACGTTGAAGGCGATCTGGTGCGGATAGACCTCGCCGGTGACCGGCTCGCCGCGGACGATCTGTTCGACCTGCCGCTTGAGTTCCTCGATGGCCCGGGCGCCGCTGCCGCTGACGGCTTGGTAGGTCGAGGCGAAGATCCGGGTGCACCCGAAGGCGGCATGCAGCGGATAGAGCGCCATGAGCGTGATGGCCGTGGTGCAGTTGGGGTTGGCGATGATGCCCTTGTGCTTGGCCACGTCGGCCCCGTTGATCTCCGGCACCACCAGCGGCACCTCCGGATCCATGCGGAACGCGCTCGAATTGTCCACCACCACGCAACCCGCCTCGACCGCCGCCGGGGCGAACTCCTTCGAGATGCCGCCCCCGGCGCTGAACAACGCGATGTCCACGCCCTTGAACGACTCCTTGGTGAGCTCCTGGACGGGGACTTCCTCGCCGCGGAAGGGAAGGGTGCGGCCGACCGATCGGGCCGAAGCCAGCAGGGTCAACCGGCCCACCGGGTAATTGCGGCGTTCCAGCGTCTTGATCATTTCGACGCCGACCGCTCCGGTGGCGCCGACCACCGCCACGTGCAGGTTCTGCTTCATAAGCGTGGCCGAGTATAGCCGGAAACGGCAGGGTGTCAATCTGGCTAAACTTGCCGTCGCAAAGTATTAGACAGCGTGGAATCATTCTTCGGCTGCTTCGGTTTCTCTTAACCCATCCGGCACCACTTCTCCCATCCCCTTTGCCCGCCCCCAAAGGCCGTCCGCACCCCGCCATGGCCGTCCCCCATTCTCGCGACGTGACACACCGCCGCCGCCGTGGATCATCAGCTCCATGAGCACAGTGCCTCCATCGGTGATCTCGGGCGAAAGGCATCGTGAGAGCGGCCGACCGCAGCCAGCCGGGCGCCGCGGCGGAGGACGGCGCCGGGCTTGGGGCCTCCTGCCGGCCGTGTCGCTGTGGATCGGCATCGGGGTCTTGGCGGCCGGCGGCGTCGCGGGCGAGGTGGTGACCTTCGAGTCGCTCCTCCGGGAAATGGCCGACCGCACGGCCGTGACCCGCTGGCCGGAACCGGCTTACCGCCAGCTCCAAGCCAGCAGCTATGACCGGCGTTCCCGCACGCCGGACGACCCGGCGGGTTGGTTCGCCAACAGCGACCGCGGCCACGCCATCCGCACCGAGACCAACCAGGGCCGCCAGGAATGGGTGCTCATGGAACACGAGGGACCGGGGGTGCTGACGCGGCTCTGGACGCCGTTTTTCTACTGGGATTTCAACAACCGGCGTGGTCCGAACCTGCGGATCTATTTGGACGGCGAGCGGCAGCCGGAGCTGGAGGCGAACTTCATCGCCCTGGTTCGCGGACAGGGCCCTGTGAAGCCGCCCTTCGCCCAGCCGACCACCCGCGCCGGGGACCTTTACCTGCCCATCTCGTTCGGACGGTCCTGCAAGATCACCACCGACGACCGGCCGTTTTACTACATCATCAACTACCGGGCCTATTCGGCGGGCACGGAGGTCGAGACCTTCCGGATGGAAATGCTGGAAACTCACCGCAGCCTGATGGCCCAAGTGGCGGCGGAACTGACGGCTCCGACCAACTTCACTGCCGGGGAGGAGCAGGGTTTCGACGCCGGGATCGCTGCCGGGCAAACGCGTTCGGTTTCGTTGCCCGCCGGACCGGCTGCGGTGCGGCACCTCGAACTGCGGCTGGAGGCGGAGGACCTCGCCCAAGCGCTGCGCTCGACCGTGTTGGAGATGCACTTCGACGGCGAACGCACCGTGTGGTGTCCGGTCGGTGATTTCTTCAGCAACATCAACGGGTTGGACCCTTTCAAGACGTGGACGCGGGAGGTCCGTCCGGACGGCACGCTGATTTGCCGCTGGATCATGCCTTACCGGGACCGGGCCGAACTCCGGCTTCTCAACCTGGCCTCCAGACCCGTGCAAGCGCGGCTCCGGGTCGTGGTCGGGGAGTGGGACTGGGGCGCCGATTCCCTTCGCTTCCACACCACTTGGCGCACGGCCGGTCCCTTCCCGCCACGGCCGGTGCGCGACATGAACTTCGTGGAGGTCCACGGTCGCGGGGTGCACGTGGGCGACACCCTCGTGGTGCTCAATCCCCACTGGTCATGGTGGGGCGAAGGGGACGAGAAGATCTACGTGGACGGCGACTTCGACCGGCGTTTCCCCTCCCATTTCGGCACCGGCACGGAGGACTACTACGGCTGGGCGGGGGGTGAAGTCCCAACCCGCCGGGACGAGTACAGCTCGCCGTTCTCGGCGAACGTGCGGGTCGGCGGCCAGACGCGGGACTGGCCGGCGGGCAAGGAGCCGTACACGCACGGTTACAACATCTGCACCCGCGTCCGAAGCTTGGACGCGATCCCCTTCCAACAGCGGTTCCGCTTCGACTTGGAGGCGTTCAACATGATCGACACGCCGGACGCCTGGCTGCAGTACGCGCTGGTCGCGCATTTCTACGCGGCCCCCGGGGCCACGCACAACCGGCCGCCGCTGCCGGAGGAGGCTGCGGCGCCGGTGCCCCAGACCGAGGATGTGGCGGCCGCCGCCCGGAAACTGTCCTGGATGGACGACCTGTCAGCCGACCCCAGTCCGGTCTTGGTGGCGGGCGACACCCTGGTTCTCTCGGCCCGCGCCCGCGGAACCGGCGTCGTCGAGTACGAATGGCGGCGCAACGGGGAGGTGTTCCAGCGGAACAGCGCCCCGGCCGGTTCCTTCGCCTCGGTGCGAATCGATGCCGTCAAGGAAACCGATGCCGGCGAATACCAGGTCCTCGCCCGCGACGAAACCGGGACCATCGAGAGTTCGCCCGTGGCGGTGCGGGTGCTGCCTCCGGAAAGCCCGCGGCCGGGGCTGCGGCTGCGGTTCCGCCTGGGCGAAGACGATCCGGGGGCGGCGCCGGGGCAGGTCAGTCGGGAGGCGACGGTGGACACCAGTGGCCGCTGGAGGCTCACGCCGCAGGGGACGCCGAAGTACAGCGCCCGGCAGGCGGTGACCGCCCAGGCCCATTCCTTGGAGTTCCAAGGCAACGGCTATTACGAAGGGGCCGGCCCCTCGTGGGAGTCGCTGTTTGCCTCGTTCGATTGGAACCGGTTCAGCCTGGCCTTCGACGTGTTCATCACCGCCCCCGGCGAGGCGGGGTACAGCTTTCCGGTGAGCATCGGCGGGGACTCGACCGGATTGGCGGTGTTCGAGGAGAAAGGCCACTGGCGGGTGTTGCATCACGGGGTGGGCTACAGCCAGCCCGGACCGGAGGTGGCTTACAACACTTGGACCCACATCGAGCTGCGCCGGATGAATTTCGGTCAGGGCGTCGAAAGCCGCCTGTTCATCGACGGCCGTGACACCGGCGTGGCTGCCACGCTGCCGATGCGGGCGCCGGTGGGACGCCTGCTGATCGGGGCCAACATCCACCATGGCGCGCCGGAAGGCTGGTTCCACGGTCTCGTGGACAACGTGACGCTCTTCACCTACGCGGAGGACGGGCCCCGCGTCACGGTCCTTCCCCGGTCCGCCCGTCCCGCCGTGCCGGAGGAGGCCGGATCGCCGGCGTTGGTGGGGCGGCGGGAGGTCGTCGAGTTCGAGTCGCTCGGGGAGGTGGAGCTTTCGCTGGGGATGGAAGGCGAGACCCAGTTCATCGGCGGTTCGCTGCCGCCTTTCCGCTGGAGCCATGACGCCCAGTTCCTCGGGAAGGCGACGGCCCCCGGGCAAACCGCCCGCTTCAGGGTCCGCGGCGTGGCCGGTCCCAGGCGGTTGTGGCTGCGGGCCAGCCGCTCGCACGATTACGGGATCCTCGAAGTCCTGGTCAACGGCCGGCCGGTGGTGCGGGACTGGGACGCTTATGCGCCGCGCCCCCAACCCGCGGAACCGGTGGACTTGGGTGTCCAGAGCCCCCGCGACGGCGCCATCGAATTGACGGTCCGGGTGACCGGCCGGAACCCCCGCTCGTCCGGCCACTATTTCGGCTTGGACGCGTTGGTGATGGAAGAGGTGGGGACGGGCGGCGAGCTGGCGGAGCAGCGGCGTTTTCTCGAATCGGGCATCTTCGACCAGATCACAAGCAGCACTTGGCCCAGGCTGGCCGGCGTGGTGCGGGAACCCGGCGGCGCCTCGGCCTTGGTCTTGCAGTGGAACCCGGGCGGCAGCGGACGCGCGGTCACGCTCGACTTCGGCGAGCTGGGATTGGATCCGGACCGTTTGCATGCCATCTGGTCTCAGCGGGACAGGCGGTTCCTGGGCTTCGCCCGCCAACACTGGACCACCCCCGTCCTGCCGGCCCGGGGGAGTTTGTACCTGCGGTTGACGCCGGTGGACGGGGTCGGGGACCGGCCGGTGTTGATCGGTTCGACCCTCGATCCGCACTGCGGCATTAGGGAAGTCCGATTATCACGGCCCAGACCCGACTTGTTGGAGGTCGAACTCGGCTCGACCGGCGCCCGCGAGGGCGACTTTTTTGTTTTCAGCCGGCGCCCCTTGTTGCGGGGGGAAGCGGAAGGCTGCCGGCTGGAGGCGGTGGACCAGATCGCCGAACAAGTCTGGCGCATCCGGGTGGTGGACCGCGACCTGAAACGCCCCCAAGTGGTGCGGCTGGGGATGGTGGTGCCCCTGCTCCAGCGGCGGTCGTTCTGGTGGGTGGTGGGGGCGGTCACGTCCGCCGGTCTTCTTGGAGGCTGGTGGGTGCGCCAGCGCCAGCAAGCCCGGCTTGCCATGGCACGACTGGAACAACGGCACGCCATCGAGCAGGAACGGGCCCGCATCGCGCGGGACTTGCACGACGACCTGGGGGCCCGGTTGACCGAAATCGCCCTCATGAGCGACCCGGAGAACCCGGCCTTTGCCGACTGGACCCACGGCCGGGCCCAGTTGCAGCGGATCGCCGCCCGTGCCCGTAGTCTGCTGGAGTCCTTCAACGAGATCGTCTGGATGGTCAATCCGCGCAACGACAATCTCCCCCGTCTGGTGGACCATCTCTGCTCGATGAGCGAGGAACTCTGCGACACGGCCGGGTTGCGCTGCTGGCACGAGGTGCCGCCGGTGGCGCCCCCGTGGCCGCTGCCCGTGGAAGTGCGACACGGTCTGGCCATGGCCGTGCGCGAGTCGCTGTGCAACGTCATCCGCCACGCGGGGGCAAGCCAGGTCTGGCTGCGAATCACCATCCACCAGCGCCGGTTGGCGATCACGGTCGAAGACGACGGTTGCGGCTTCGACCCCGCCGCCGCACGGCCCTTGGGGCGTGGTCTGGCCAACATCCGCCAACGGCTCGCCGAGCTGGGCGGCTCGGTCACCATCGCCAGCCAGCCCGGCATGGGCACGCGGATCACCTTGACCCTGGCGCTGGCCTCCTCTACATCCCTGACCACGGACGGCAGCGAGACTCCGCGCGGCCCGGACACTGCGGGTTCCGGCGGGGCGCCCCGGGTCACGAAAGCCCCCGGGCGCCGCGAGTCCCGGCGGTCCCGGCGCTGCGGGCCGGCCGGTCCCAATGGCGCGTCATGGAGACCCAAGTCAGCTTGATCGAGGACGAAGCCGGCCTGCGCCGCGAGCTGGTGGCTTTGGTTGAGGGCGTTCCCGGCTTTCGGTGCCTGGCGGCCTACCCGGACGCCGAGTCCGCTTTGGCCGACTTGGAACGCCGCAAGCCCGACCTGATCTTCCTGGACATCAATCTGCCCGGCATGTCCGGCATCGATTGCCTGCGCCGGCTCAAGCAGCGCTGGCCGGATCTGCCGGTGGTGATGCTGACGGTTTACGAAGACAGCGACACCCTCTTCGCCTCCCTCCTGGCCGGCGCCGACGGCTACCTCGTGAAACGAACGCCCCGGCCCCGGTTGATCGAAGCCCTGCGGGAAGTCTGCGCCGGGGGCGCGCCCATGTCCCGCCGGATCGCCCGCAAGGTGGTCGAGTACTTCCACCAGGTCCGCCAAACCCCGCCCCGGAATCCGGAGCTGGAGACCCTGACCCCCCGCGAATACGAGATCCTCGAGATGCTCAGCCGCGGCCTGACGCAAAAGGAAATCGCCGCCCGGCTGGACATCAGCTTCTGGACCGTGCAGACACACATCCGGCGAATTTACAAAAAGCTGCACGTCCATTCCTGCGCCCACGCGGTGGCGCGTTTCCTCGGTCGCTGAACAGGCGCTCACTCGCGCAGGCGTCGCGCATTTTAGTGACATGCGCCGTGACCGCTTCCCCGCCTAAGCTGGGAGGCGATGAAAGTCCCAAACGCAACCCCGACCGACCGGGCCGGACGTCGGAGACCGCGGCGGCCGGCGTTTACGCTGATCGAGTTGCTGGTGGTCATTGCCATCATCGCGATCCTGGCCGGCATGCTCCTGCCGGCCCTCTCGCGGGCCAAGCAAAAGGCCTTTCTGGCCAAGTGCCTCTCGAACCTGCGCCAGCTCGGCATCACCATGACCCTCTACACCTCAGACTATAACGACCGGTTTCCGTACTCGGGCCGGGACTGGCCGTGGATGCCGTTCGTCGATGTCCTCCGCCTCACCAATCCTTACATCAGCACCAACAACCATGACTTTTATCGCTGCCCGGCCGACCGCGGCAAGGGATGGAACATGAAGATTGGCCCGCGCCTCGGTGTCGCCACCAATCAACTGCCGTTTCCCTGCTCCTACCATTACTACTTGCAGTTCTATCGCAGTGACGATGGGTCCCGGCTCCAGCAGCGCAGGGCCACCGAGGTCCGGTTCCCTTCCGGCAAGGCCATGCGCTCCTGCTTCGCCAGCGTCCCCGGCAAGCACTTTGACGTGATCAACCGCGAGCTGCGGCAAAACGGCGGGCACGGACCGGACGGCATGGCGTTGTTGTTCGTGGACGCCCACAGTGAATTTGTGATGTGGGGCCGGCTCAACCCCACCGGCTGGAACGGCGACGATCCCAACTACAATCTGGATTGGACGGAGGGCGGACTGCGGGGCAGCGACCTCAAGTGATGCCGGCGCCGTTTTCCCTTCACCTCAACCCCAACAAGAAAGGAACCATGATCATGAAGAGACGACGACTCCTGTGGACCGGCCTGCTCCTGGCCGGCCTGACCCACCTGGCCCACGGCCAGGCGCCGGTGGCCCGGTGGAACCTCGGCGAGGACGATCCGGGCGCGGCCGCCGGCCTGGCCGGCAACGCCGTCACCACCGACGCGGTCGGTGACGCCGACCTGACGGCCTTTGGCGGGCCTGTTTACACGGACACCACCCCGGGCGGCGAGAGCACCTTGGCGATGGTCTTCGACGGCCAGAGCTTCTACCAGGGATCGGTGGACGGCAACGGCGCGCCGCTGGACCAGCTCTACGGCCGGATCGATTGGAACAACGTCAGCTTGGTGTGCGACGTTTATCCCACGGCGCTCGGGACCGCCGGATTCAGCTTTCCCGTGAGCGTCGGCTACAACGGCGCCGGCATCGGCATCCTGGAGATCGAGGGCAAGTGGCACGTGATCCACCAAGGCGTGGCGATCAGTCCGCCGGGGCCCGACGTGGTGCTCAACCAATGGACCCACTTGGAGCTGGTCCGCCGCGATTTCGGCGACGGCGTCGAAACGCGCCTCTACATCAACGGCGCCGGGGAACCCGCCGCCATCCTGACCGGCGCGCCCAACACTCCCACCGATTTCTTCACCATCGGCGCCAACGAACTGGCCAGCCGGACCCCCGGCGACGTCGAAGGCCAGTTCCAGGGATTCATCGACAACGTGGCGCTGATCGATCTGAACGCCGGCCAGCCGCCTTCCCTCTCCCGCATCGCGGTCTCACCGGGCACGATTTATGAGGGCAACTCCCTGATCCTGTCGGCCGAGGGATTCAAGGGCGATCCGACCGACCTGCAATTCATCTGGCGCAAGGACGGCCAGGAAGTGGCCAACACCGGCGACGTGCCGCAATGGGTGTTGGCGGGCGTCACCGCGGCGGATGCCGGCCAGTACGACGTGTTGGTCCGCAACGCCTATGGCGAAGCCACGAGCGATCCGGTCGAAGTGGTGGTGGAACCCTCCGGGGGCGCCGAAGTCGCTTGGTACCGGATGGGCGACGATGATCCGGAAGCCTTCCCGGGAGGCGGCGGGGCCTGGGTCACCCAGGACGCGTTGGGAGGCCCCGGCTTGGAAGTGTTCGGCATCCCCCTCTACAGCGACGACACTCCGCCCGACGGGGGCGGGTACTCGATGGAGTTTCTCGGCGACAGCTACTACCGCAATCTGGACATGAGCCCGGTGTTCGATCAACTCGACCTGAACAACTTCAGCCTTTCGGCGGATGTGAAGGTCACCGAGCTGGGTCCCGACGGCTTCAGCTTCGTCGTCTCCCTCGGCCAGCAGACTCGCGAAAGCAGCGGGTTCGGCATCTTGGAGGTGGGCGGCCGCTGGCGGCTGGTGCATCAAATGATCGCCCTGAGTCCGCCCGGTCCCGAGGTGGTCCTCAATGAATGGACGCATCTGGAACTTCAGCGCCGCCAGTTTGGTGAGGTGGTGGAGACCCGCCTGTTCGTGAACGGCGTGGACGCCGGCGTCAGCATCGTCCAAGGCCCCAACCCGCAGACGATGGCGCGCGTGTTGACCGTTGGCGCGAACACCCTGGCCGATCCGGCGGAGGTCGAGGGGACGTTCCGTGGCTTGATCGACAACGTCCGCCTGAAGAACTACTCCGCCGGCCGGCCGCCCGAGCTGGTGTCCGATCTGACCGCCGAACCGTCTTCCGTCCTGGTGGAGGGCGACACCCTCGTCTTGGTGGCCCAGGCCCAGGGCGACGCGCCCCTGACCTTCTCCTGGCAGCGCGACGGCGAGGTGCTCAAGACCGAGGAAGTGGCCTCAGGCGCCTTCGGTTTCCTGCGGATCGACCAGCTCACCGTGGACCAAGCGGGCGACTACCAGGTGGTGGTCTCGAACGCCGCCGGTGAAGCCAGCAGCTCGGTGGTGCGGGTGACGGTCCTGCCGGCGGGCAGCCCGCGGCCGGGATTGTCACTGCGGTTCCGTCTGGGCGACGACGACCCCGGTGCCGCCCCCGGTGCCCCGGGCAACCCGGTGACGGTCGATACCACCGGGGATTGGGAACTTGTCGCCAACGGCTCGCCGCTCTACAGCGATGCCACACCCGGAGGCGGCAGCGCCCTCTGCCTCTCGTTTGACGGCGCCAGCTACTGCGAGGGTGTCGGCGAAACGTGGGACGCCCTGTTCGCCGCCTTTGACTGGGATCACGTGGTGCTTTCCTTCGACGTCAACATCACCGCCCCGGGCGACGCCGGGTTCAGCTTCCCGGTCAGCGTGGGCGGTGAGCTGACCGGCTTGGCGATTTTCGAGGAGGCAGGCCATTGGCGCCTCCTGCATCACGGCGTGGGCTACAGCCAGGTCGGCCCCGAGGTCCAGTACAACACATGGACCCATCTGGAGTTGCGACGGATGAACTTCGGCAACGGCGTCGAAACCCGGCTCTTCGTGGACGGCGTGGACGCCGGCATCGCCAACACCACCCGGCTGAACCTGCCCAAAGGCCGCCTCACGGTGGGCAACAACATCCACACGACCGGCCCGGAAGGGTTCTTCCACGGCATGGTGGACAATGTGGAACTGTTCACCTAC
>RFJD01000188.1 GCA_003695015.1 Verrucomicrobiota bacterium
AAGGCGCGGCGGATGGTTTGCAGCCGGTTGCGGTATTGCCGCGCTTCGAGCGGACGGCCGATGGCCTCGGCCATTTCCGCCATCAGCCGGCAGTCCAGGGCGTGATAGCAGGTGTCGATGAACTCGACGGGCGTGGGGTCATCGAGGTTGAGCCAGTCGCCCCAGGGATTGCCGATCGAAACGCCCAAGCCCTCCGGGGTCGTCGTGGCCCGACGCCACTCCATGAAGCGGGTCATGGAATCCCAGTGCCGCTCGATGACGCGGGTGTCGCCGTATTCCTGCCAGACCGTCCACGGAACGATGATGCCGGCGTCCATCCACGCGGTGCCAAAGTTCTTGCCCGGCGTGCCGTGGCCCATGGGATACGGGCAGTAGTCCGGATAGGCGCCATAGGGCAGTTGCGCTTCTTCGACGTCGTCCAACCACTTGGTGTAAAAGGCGGCGACATCGGCGTTGCGGGCGGCTGCGCCGGCGTAAATTTGGGCGTCGCCCATCCAGCCCAGGCGTTCGTCCCGCTGTGGGCAATCGGTCGGCACTTCGACGAAGTTGGCCCGCTGGGTCCAGACCGTGTTCCGCCAAAACCGGGTCATGACCTCGTCGGAACAGGCGAACTCGCCGGTCAGCGGGATGTCGTTGTGCAACACCAGGCCGGTGACCATCGACGGGTCCGGCCGTTCCGTCAGGCCGGTGATTTCCACGTACCGAAAGCCGTGATAGGTGAACCGCGGCGTCCAAGTCTCGCCCTCCGGGTCGCCCCGCAGGGTGTAGAAATCCGTCGCCCGCGCCTTGCGGAGGTTTTCGGTCATCAGGCGCCCGTCCGGATGCAGCATTTCGCCGTACCGGATGCGCAGTTGCTGCCCCTTGGAGCCGGTGACCCGCAGGCGGATGACGCCGGCGAAGTTCTGGCCGAGGTCGAAGATGTAAACGCCCGGACTCGGCTCGGTGACGGTCTTGGCGGGAAGTTCCTCCGTGACGCGGATCGGCGGGGCGGGATAGGCCTGCAACCTGGTGGGCGCATGAAAGCCCAGGTCCACCTCGCGGTCGCCCCGGTTGTCGTGGAAGACCGCCGGAACCGGGCCGTTGGCTTCGGCCGGGATCGCAGGCTCCCAATGCCAGCCGGTTTTCATCCCATCGGGCCGACACCAAGCCGGATCCTCCCGCCGGGCATCGTAGGCCTCGCCCATGATGAGGTCCGCCTCCCGGATGGGGCCGTCGGCGGAAACACGCCACGTTTCATCGGTGGTCACGATCTGCCGGGCGCCGTCGGCGTATTCGATTTCGAGCTGCGCCAGCAGGGCCGGGGTTTTGCCGTAGAGAGCACGCCCCGAGCGGTTCGGGCCCAGGCCGGCCAGCAAACCGTAGCCGACGTAGCCCGCGTACCAGCCGTCCGCGACGATGGCCCCCAGGACATTCGCTTCTCCCGATTGCACCAGCGCGGTCACGTCGTGCGTCCGGTAGTAGGCCCGCCGGCGGTAATCCGACCACCCCGGCTCGAACCAGGCGTCCCCCACCCGCTTGCCGTTGAGGTACATCTCCGCCAAACCCAATGCCGAGAAGTAGAGCGTGGCCCGCCGCACCGGAGCATCCGACCGCGTGGCGAAGGTGCGGGCAAAGTGCCGGGCCGGAGGGAGCGTCAGCTTGTCCGAGCGCGTGGGAACCGGGGAGTGATCGGCAAAGCTGATCCACCGGGCCTGCCAATCGTCCGGATGCAGCAGCCCCATCGACCATGTGGCCACCTCGCTCCAAGGCGAGGGCTTGCCGTCCTGATCCCACACCCGCACGTGCCAGTAGCATCGTTGACGGGAGGTCAGGGGCCGTCCGGCGTAGGGAACGTTCACGGTTTGAGGGCTGGCCATGATCCCGCTGTCCCACAGGTCCGCCACGCCGGCGGTCAACGCCTCCCGGGTCGAGGCCACTTGGATCCGCCAAGCCGTTTGCTCGACGCCGCGCCCGTCGGCCTCCAGCCGCCAGCTCAATCGCGGGCGCAGGACATCGATGCCTTCCGGATTCGACAAGTACTCGACTCGCAGGCCGGTCGCCTTCAAGCCAGCCCATGCGACACCAGCCAGCCCAAACGCCAAGACCGCCGCCACGCGCGCGGCCACACCCCGATGGATCCGCCACATCGTTTTCATCGTCGTGATTATTGCGGACCGATTCAGAACCCGCCGCGGCCCGGAGGCAAGCGTTTTGGCCTTCCCGCAGGAAAAACCGCCCTGATCGCGCCGGAACGCTTGACAACCCCCTGCGTTTGGCTCATGGTCAACACCGACTTGATCGCCGTCCCACCTGCAGTCCTCGCAGGACACCGGACAGGCGGAGCCCCACCAACCGAACCTTCGGGTCGTGCCTCCCCTGCGGCAGTTGCCGGCGGACGCTTCCTCGAGTGGCGCCCCGGCGGGCCGGCGTTCAGGTCGAGTTCCGGAACCGGCGGATTCGCCGGCCCGGAGCCCTTGGATGACGAAAACGAGCCACAAGCGACAACACACCATGGCCAAAGCGAAGAAAGCCAAGACTGCCACCCGCAAACGCGCGGCAGCCGCCTCGAAGAAGGCGGACGATGCCGCCGTTGTCGCCTCGCCCTCTGCGGAAAGCGAATCACCCTCCGCGGAACCCGATGCCGACCCGGCCGCGGCGGCCACCGCCGTTGCCGAGCCCCCTCCCGGGCCAGCGGCGGAGGAAGCCACGACAGAAGAGGCAACCGGTTCGGCGGAAGCGGCCGCCGAGGAAACCACCGAGACATCCGTCGAGGCCGAGCCCACCGGTCCCCGGCTCAACCTGGGCACTCTGCAGGCCATGACGATGAAGGAGCTGACTGAGACGGCCCACGAGTACGGGATCGAGAACGTCGGCTCGATGAAGAAACAGGAGGTCATTTACGAAATCCTCAAGAAGAATGCCGAGCGCAACGGGGTGCTCTTCGGCGAGGGGGTGCTCGAGATTCTGCCCGAAGGCTTCGGTTTCCTCCGCTCGCAGGCCTTCAACTACCTCCCCTGCCCCGAGGACGTCTATGTGTCGCCCTCGCAGATCCGGCGGTTCGACCTCCAGACCGGCGACCTCATCACCGGCCAGATCCGGCCGCCCAAGGAGAAGGAGAAGTTCTTCGCCCTGCTCAAGATCGAGGCCGTCGATCACGAGGATCCGGAAAAGGCCAAGCAGAAGACCCATTTCGACAACCTCACCCCGCTGTTCCCCGAGGAGCGCATCCTGTTGGAAACCACCCCGGATGAGCTTTCCACGCGCGTTCTGGACCTGGTCTGCCCCATCGGCAAGGGCACCCGCGGCCTCATCGTGGCCCCGCCCCGGACCGGCAAGACCATCCTCATGCAGAAGCTGGCCAACGCCATCCTCAAGAACAGCCCGGACATCTACCTGATCATCCTGTTGATCGACGAGCGGCCCGAGGAGGTCACGGACATGGAGCGGAGCTGTCTGGGCGCCGAGGTCATCAGCTCGACCTTCGACGAACCGCCCGAGCGGCACGTGCAGGTGGCCGAGATGGTCATCGAAAAGGCCAAACGCATGGTCGAGCACAAGCGGGACGTCGTCATCCTGCTGGACTCGATCACCCGTCTGGCGCGCGCCTACAACACCGTTCAACCCCACTCTGGCAAGATCCTCTCCGGCGGTGTGGACGCCAACGCGCTGCACAAACCGAAGCGCTTCTTCGGCGCCGCCCGCAACATCGAGGAAGGCGGTTCGCTCACCATCATGGCCACCGCCCTCGTGGACACCGGCAGCCGGATGGACGAGGTCATCTTCGAGGAGTTCAAGGGCACCGGCAACATGGAGGTCCATCTGGACCGCGCCCTGGTGGACCGCCGCATCTTCCCCTCGATCAACATCGAGAAATCCGGCACCCGGAAGGAGGAACTCCTCTACCACCCGGACGAATACCCCCGGATCATGCTGCTGCGCCGGGCGCTGACCGGCGTCCCGCCGGTCGAGGCCATGGAGCGGCTGCTGGAGCGGCTCCGCAAGACCCGCAACAACGTCGAATTCCTCCTGCAGTTGGACGACAAATTGCGGTAGAGCCCGCCTCACCCGGCCCGCTGGCGCGGAGCGGTATTTGACAAACGGCCCGATGTGCATTTCCTAAACCGATCGAACAGGGCGAGAGTGCGGTCCGCCTGCTGCGGAACCGCCCTTCCCGCCCGGCGAACCTCCAAGAACAAGAAAGACTGAACCATGTGTGACCAAGACTTCATCGACGTCGAAACCAGTGTGGTGGGCGTGGGCGACACCGTCCCCAACTTCAAACTCGAAACCTACCTGCCCACCGAACGCAAGTTTGGCGAGATCACCCTCGACGAGCTGAAGAAGGCCGGGAAGTGGACCATCCTGTTCTTCTATCCGGCGGACTTCACCTTCGTCTGCCCCACCGAGCTGGCCGACCTGGCCGAGCAGTACGAGAAGCTCAAGCAGCTCGGCGCCGAGGTGATCTCGGTCTCGACCGACACCAAGTTCACCCACCTCGCCTGGCGCGACACCGAGAAGCTCCTCGAGAAGGTGGCCTATCCCATGGGGGCCGACCCGACTGGTGATGTCAGCCGCCTTTTCGGGGTGTACGACTACGACACCGGCCTGGCCCTGCGCGGCACCTTCATCATCAACCCCGAGGGCAAGCTCGTCTCTTCCGAGGTGAACTTCTACAACGTCGGCCGCAACGCCGATGAGCTGGTTCGCAAGATGGAGGCCAACGTGTACCTGGCCAG
>RFJD01000027.1 GCA_003695015.1 Verrucomicrobiota bacterium
GGTGCGGCCGTCGAACAAACTGACCCAAGTGCCGGCGTCCGGAGCGGTCGCCTCCGAACCGGCGTGCACGGCGGGCGTGGCGGCCATCAGGACGGCCCAAGCACAGGACAAGAAAGGCAGGCGGATGTGCGTCATGCGGCCATGCTGCCGTGAGGCCGTGGGTTTGGCAATGCGGCGGTCGGCGCGGCGGAGTGATTTGTGGGTTGCGAGCGAGGGCGGCGACCGCCGGCCCACTCCCGCCTTGTCGGTGGGGCGTCGGTGCCGGAGCATGGGGGGCATGAAACCACACCACCTGTTTCACCTTTCGGGTCTCGTGGCGCTGGCGTTGGCGGGCAGCCCGGGTTCCGGCGCCTTGGCCGGCGGGGCCGACGGGGCCGAGGCGGTTGATCTCTGGACGTTGGCCCGGCAACACGCCGACGTTCACCGCTATTCGACGCTGTTCACCGCGCAGGATGTGCGGGACCGGTTGAGCAGCGAAGAGGGCTTGCGGCAGGCCGTCGATTGGTGCCGGCGGACCGGGGTCACCAAGGTGTATGTGGAGGCTTTTCGCGACGGCTACCAGGCGGAACGGGCGGCCTTGGAAAGGGCGAGGGACCACTTTCGCGCCGCGGGCTTTGAGGTGTCCGGGTGCGTGACGACCACCGGGGTCGGCAAGAAATCCACCGGCTGGAGCGTCATTTGCTGTTACACCGATCCCCCGACCCAGGAGCACATCCGGCGGATCTTCGAGTTCACCGCGTCGTTGTTCGACGAGATCATGATCGACGACTTCTGGTTCACCGATTGCCGCTGCGAGGCGTGCGACCGGGCCCGGCGGGCGCGCGAGGTGCGGATCGGTGACCGGACCTGGCCGGTGCAGGACGATTCGTGGAACGCCTACCACGCGGAGCTGATGTTGCGGATGTCCGAGGTGTACGTGCTGGGCGCTGCCAAACGGGTCAATCCCCGCTGCCGCCTGATCATCAAGTATCCGCAATGGTACGACCGCTTCCACGAGCGCGGCTACGATGTGGTGCGCGAAACGGCCGCCTTCGACCGGATCTGGGTCGGGACCGAGACCCGGGACTACACCGACAAGCGCTGGGGCGGGACGGTGCAGTACGAGGCCTACTTCATCATGCGCTGGCTCGGCGGCATCGGGGGCGAAAAATGCGGCGGCGGATGGTTCGATTGGCTGGGTACGACCGAGGCCACCTACCTCGAGCAGGCCCGCCAAACCATCCTGGCCGGCGCCCGGGAGTCCATGTTGTTCTGCTACGGCGGACTGCAGCGGGACACCGGTCCGGCCAACGTGGCGGCGTTGCGACGGGAATTGCCGGAGCTGCTGCGCGTGGCGGCCGAAGTGCGCCGGCGGAAGGTCCTTGGCATCGCCGCCTACAAGCCGCCCAACAGCGCGCCCGATCCGGAGGCGTACGTGTTCGACTTTGCCGGCATGCTCGGCCTGCCGCTGGCGCCGTGTCATGAGTTCCCGACCGACGCCCCGGCCGCGTTCTTTCCGGTGCATGCGTTGGAGGACCCACAGTTCGCCCCGCGATTGGAGAAGTTCATCGCCTCGGGCCGGCCGGTGTTGTTGACGGACGGCTTGGTGAAGCGGCTGCGCGGCCGGGTGGCCTTGGATCGGCCGAACGTCCACGTGCTGGCGGTGCGCGGCCAGCCGAAGAACCTGTTGGAGCTGGGGCGGGCGGACTTGGCGGCGCTGCGGGGGCCGCTGCTGAAGCCGTTGGGCGTGACGTTCGACGCCCCGAACAAGGTGGCTTTGTACTGGTTCGAGGACCGCTCTTGGGTGGTCGAGAACTTCAACGACGAGCCGGTGACCGTCCGCCTCAACGGCGTCGAAATGGAAATCCCCGCCCGCGGTTGGCGCCACGCCTGGACCCGGCGGTGACCGGGCCCCCGAACGGCCGGGCACCGAAGGCGGCGGCCGGGTTGCCGGGTCTTGCGCCTCGGGAGGCACGGCGGCAACATGCTCCAAAGCGATGAAACAGACATGGTGCATCCAGCTCGGCTTATGCCTGGCGGCCGCGGTGCTGTGGGCCGGCGAGCAACCCGTGCGGATCGAGGGGCGGGCCATCTTGGAAGGGACGCCGCCTCCGGAGATTCCGGTCGATTTGACGCCTTATCCGCTCGTGCAACCGGTGGCCCCTCCGGGTCTCACCACCCGGCACTACGTGGTTTCGCCGGACGGCGGCCTGGCCAACGTGCTGGTGTACGTGGCGCGCGGACTGGAGGGACGGCACTTTCCGGTCTCGACCAACATGCCGTTGCTGGACCAGCACAATGCCGGCTTCCATCCCTACGTCATGGGCGTGCAGGTGGGCCAGGCGTTCCGCATCCGGAACTCGGAACCGTACTTCGAGACCGTGAAAGCCACGCCCAAGATCAACCAGCCGTTCACCCTTTACCAGCCCGTCACGGGGATGGAGTCGGTGTGCCGGTTCACCAAGCCGGAGGTGTTCGTGAAGATCCGGTGCGAGATGCACCCGTGGGAATTCGCGCACATCGGCGTCATCCCGCACCCGTTCTTTGCGGTCACGGACACCAACGGCTTTTTCCGGTTGCCGGAGGGGTTGCCGCCGGGGCGGTACACGTTGGAGGCGGTGCATCCGAAGGCGGGGACCAACCGCGTCGAAGTGAGCGTCGCGCCCGGCGAAACGGCGCGGGTGACCTTCCGGTTCAAGCCGCACAAGAAACCGCCGCGGCGTTGAGCCGAATCGGGCTGGCCGGGCGGGGCGGGGCATGGTAGCCCCGGGCCGTGCGCTTCATGGCGTGGAACCCGTTCGTCCGGTTTCCCCGGACGACGCTGCTGCTGACGCTGGCGGGGTGCGTCCTGCTCGGGCCCCGGTTGGGGCGGTTCCATGTGCGTTCGGAGACGCGGGTGTTGCTGGAGGGCGACGCGCGGAATCTGGCCGCCTACGAGAAGGCCGAAAGCATCCTGGGCGACAGCGAGGTGGTGTTGGTGAACCTGCACCACGAGGCGCTCTTCACCAACGAGGCCTTGGAGCAGGTGCGGCAGATCAGCGAGGCGTTCACGGCCCTGCCGGATGTCTGGGACGTCAAGAGCCTGACCCACTCGGTCAAGCCGGTGCGCGAAGGGTTGAGCTTTCGGATGGTGCCCTTCGTGCCCGACCGCCCGCTCAGCCCCGCCGAGCTGGAGGAGCTGCGCCGTTTCTGCCTGACCCATCCGTTGGTGCGGAACCTCCTGGTCTCGGCCGACGGCCGCAACACCCTCATCACGGTGACTTGGCGCCACCGGATGCGCACGGAAGCCGAGGAACACGCCTTGCGCCAGGAGGTCGAACGCGTCCTGCAACCGTTCCGCGAGCAGGGCCTCGAGCTGTGGACCCTGGGCCTGCCGTTGGTGGCGGAGGAAATCCGCGAAACCCTGGCCGCGGATCTGCGGCGGCTGGCGCCGGTGGGATCGCTCCTTCTCGCGCTGGTGTTGTGGCTGACGTTCCGTTCCTGGCGCGTGCTGGTCGTGGTGCTGGCCAACCAAGTCCTGGCCGCGTTGCTGTTGCCCGCCATCGCGGCGGCTGCCGGCCTCGAATTGCACCTCTTCTCCGCCATGGCGCTGCCGTTGCTCGGCGGGATTCAACTGACCCTTTGGGCCCACGTGTTCAGCGCCCTGGCCCGGGCGCGCGCCGCCGGGTTGGCGGGGATCGAGGCCATGAGCCGCATGGCGCTCGAGGTGGGCAAACCGTCCTGCTTCGCCGCCCTGACCACGCTGGCCGGCCTGGCCTCACTGCTGACGTGCGAGGTTGCCCCGGTCCGGGATTTCGCCCGCTTGGGCGCGCTGGGGTTGGTCGCGGTGTTCGTGCTGACATTCGGTCCGGGCATGGCCATGGTGCGGCTGGCGGCGCCGGACAAGGTGAGGCTGCCCGGCGGCGGGCCGGCAAAGGGCGGCTTGGAAGGTGCGGATTGGGCGGAACGCTGGGTGGCATGGGGACGCCGGCATCGGACGGCCATCCTGGCGGTGGGCTTGGGCGGCGGATTGGCGGCGGCGGTCGCGTGCGGCTTCATTCGCACGGACATCCGGGCCGTCGAGTTCCTCGGCCGCGAAAGCCCCACCCGCCAGGCTCTCGAAGCGCTGGATGCGGCCTACGGCGGGATCAACGCCGTCCAAATCGAGTTCGACACCGGCCGGTCCGGCGGCGTCAACGAGCCGGCCTTTCTCCGGGCATTGGACCGCATCCACCGGGAGGTCGAAGCCATGCCCGAACCCAGCGGGGTTTACTCCTACGCCTCGCTGTTGGCCATGATGAACCAAATCTGGGAGGGGGGCGGCCCCGAGAGCCTCCATTTGCCGGAGAACCCCTTCGTGTTGGGTGTGTTCGTCGTCGCTCTCCGGACCTACGATTACCCGTTCCTGCGGGCCCTGGCCGACCGCGAAGGACGCCGGGCGTGGTTGGTAGTCCGGACCCGGGACATGCCGGCCAGCCGCTACCTGGCCTTGATCCGCCGGATCGAGCAAACCGCCCGCCGGCTCGCGCCGCCCGGGGTGACGGTTTCCGCCGCCGAGGGCATCCACACCATCCTGGAGGCGGACCGGCGGATCCTGCGCAGCCAGGCGCGAAGCCTCGGGTTGACCGCGGTGGTGGTGGCGGTCTTGCTCGCGCTGCTCTGGCGTTCGGTCCGGCTGGCGGCGGTGGTGGTGGGGCTCAACCTCATCCCGCTGGCGCTGGCCGGCGCCCTGGCCGCTCTCGGCCAGATGCCCCTCAACTCCGTCACCGTCATGGTGGCCGCCACCGCCCTCGGGTTGGCGGTGGACGATTCCATCCATCTGGTCACCCACTGGCGGGACCGGCGCGGGCTCGGGGCGGAGGCCGCCTTGGTCGCCGCCCTGCGGGCCAAGGCGCGGCCGGTGGTGTGGACCTCCGTGATTCTGATCCTGGTGTTCCAGCTTCCGGGGGCCAGTTCCTTCCCCCCGGGGCGGCATTTTGGCTGGCTGGGGGCGACGGCACTGGCCGGGGCGCTCGGGGCGGTGTTGGTGCTGCTGCCGGTGTGTCTGCCCCGGAACCGGGCCGGAAGCGGAGGGTGACGGCGCGGCGTCGGGGACCGGAGAAGGCGGATCGCCGGCTGCGGACGGAACCGGCATTCAACGGCTTATCTCTTTGGAGAACAAGGAGTTGAGGGTGAAACCGAACTGCCCGGGAGGGGGCGTAAATAAGCAGCCCTCATTTGTCGGTCTCAATGCAGGAGAAAACTTGAACAAATCGTGGTTAGCTTCGATCTGGCTCGGGGCTTATCCATCACCCCGGATTGCGACACATGTCTCTGCGGCCCCACAGGGGCGCCGGTTTGGCGACGACGCGCGTCAAACCGGTTGCCCCGGGGCGGCAGAACCGGCCGCCGCCCATGAAAGAGATTCAACGCACCATCAAGTACGAAGCCGACCGCGTCCCGGGCTTTGGCCGCGAGGTCATGAGCGTCCCGGGCTGCGAGAAGCTCAAGGACTGCATCCAGTGCGGCACTTGCTCGGGCGTCTGCCCCTTGAGCATCTACATGGACCACTCCCCGCGGCAGGTCATGGCGCTGGTGCGGGAGGATTTCAAACGCGAGGTCCTCAGCAGTTGCACCATTTGGCTTTGCGCCTCCTGTTACGCCTGCACCGTCGAATGCCCGCAGCAGATCCGGATCACCGACATCATGTACGAGCTGAAGCAGCGGGCCATTCAGGAAGGTTTTTACCCGAAACGGTTCCCCATCCCGGTCCTGGCCCAGGAGTTCAACCGGATGGTTCACGACCACGGCCGGATTTCCGAAGGGCGGTTGGTGACAAAACTTTTCCTCAAGACCAAGCCACTCGAGGCCGCGGGCATGGCTGGTTTGGGCATGCGCCTGATGAAGACCGGCCGGTTCTCCCTCAAACAGGAAAACATCCGCGACCGGGGCGACTTGGCGCGGATCATGGAAGCAATGGATGCGCCGGCGTCGGGCGGCAATGGCAAGGACTGAACCATGAAATACGGCTATTTCCCCGGTTGTTCGTTGAAAGGCACGGGCCGCGCCTACGAGGAATCGCTGCTGCCGGTGCTGCGGCATTTGGGCGTCGAGCTCGTCGAGCTGGAGGACTGGAACTGCTGCGGCGCCACCGCCTACATGGCCGTGGATGAAGGCAAGGCCTGCGCCCTGGCGGCCCGCAACCTGGCCCTCGCCGAGCGGGGTGGCTTCCAGCAGCTCATGGCTCCTTGCAGCGCCTGTTATCTGGTGCTGAACAAGACGCAGCATTACCTCGACGAGAGCCCGGCCATGCGGCGCAAGGTCGAGGGCGCCTTGGGCACGGTGAGCCTCAAACTCTCCCGCCAGACGCCCGTCCGCCACCCCTTGGACGTCCTGCTTCACGACGTGGGCGTCGAGGCCATCCGCCAGAAGGTGACCCGGCCGTTGTCGGGCCTGCGGGTGGCGCCCTATTACGGCTGCCAGGTGGTGCGGCCGTACGCGACCTTCGACGACCAGGCCAACCCCACCTCCATGGACCAGTTGTTGAAAGCCTTGGGCGCCGAGGTGGTGGATTGGCCGCTCAAGACCAAGTGCTGCGGCGGCAGCCTCACCGGCACCTTGCCGGTGGCGGGCCTGCGGCTGGCCTACCTGCTGCTCAAGGAGGCGAAGAAGCGGGGCGCCGACGCCATCGCCACGGTGTGCCCGCTCTGCCAGTTCAACCTGGATGCCTACCACGACAAGATCGCGGCGCGCTGGGAGCCGGTGCGCCTGCCGACGGTTTACTTCACCCAACTGATGGGGCTGGCCTTTGGCATGCCGGCCCACACCCTCGGTTTGCAACGCGGCTTCGTCCCGCTCGAACTGCCCGCCCCCACGGCGGCTTGACCCACGGAGGATCGGCTCATGGCCAACGGCAACGGAAACAACCGCACTTCACCGGAACGCCGCCCCCGCATCGGCTTCTATGTCTGCCATTGCGGCGTGAACATCGCCGGGACCGTCGATTGCGCCGAGGTGGCGCGCTACGTCGGCACCCTTCCCGGCGTCGTGCTCTCCCGCGATTACAAGTACATGTGCTCGGATCCCGGGCAGGAACTCATCCAAAAGGACATCGCCGAGTATAAACTCGAGCGGGTCGTGGTGGCCTCCTGCTCGCCCCTATTGCACGAGCACACCTTCCGCACGGCGGTCGAAAAAGGCGGCCTCAACCCGTTCTTCTTCCACATGGTCAACATCCGCGAGCACAACTCGTGGGTGCACACCGACCGCGCCGAGGCCACCGCCAAGGCCAGGGACTTGGCGCGCGCGGCCATCGAACGGGTCGCCCGCCACAAGCCACTCGAAACCAAGCGCGTTCCCATCAAGCCGGTGACCCTCATCGTGGGCGGCGGCATCGCGGGGATCCACGCCGCCCTCACCCTGGCCAATGCCGGCAAGCAGGTCATCTTGGTCGAACGCGAGCCCACCATCGGCGGCCACATGGCCAAGTTCGACAAAACCTTCCCCACGCTCGACTGCGCCGCCTGCATCCTCACGCCGAAGATGTCGGCGGTGGGCGCCCATCCCAACATCCGCCTGCTCACCTACTCGGAGGTCGTCAAGGTGGATGGCTTCGTGGGCAACTACAAGGTCACCATCCGCCGCAAGCCTCGGTACATCGACGAAGAAAAGTGCGTCGGCTGCCAGGACTGCATCTCCGCCTGCGTGTTCAAACAGCCGAAGTTCACCGACGAGTTCAACGAGGGCCTGGGCAAGCGCAAACCCGTTTACATCCCCTTCCCGCAAGCCACGCCGCAGGTCGTTGCCATCGACTCCAACGTCTGCCTCAACTTCCGCAACGGACCGGACGGCTCGCGGGTCGTCTCCGACAAGTGCAAAAAGACCTGCGTCGAAGCCTGCGGTGACCGCAACGCCATCGACTTCACCCAGAAGGAACGCTTCGAGGAGATCGAGGTCGGGACCATCATCGTGGCCACCGGCTTTCAGGCTTTCGATGCGAAACGGCTGCCGGCCTACGGCTATGGCCGTTATCCGAATGTCTTCACTGCGTTGGAGGTCGAGCGGATGGTCAATGCCTCCGGCCCGACCGGCGGTCACGTGGTGCTCCGGGACGGCAAGACCGAGCCGAAGACCGTGGGCATCATCCACTGCGTCGGTTCCCGCGACAAGAAGACCAACCGCTGGTGCTCCCGGGTCTGCTGCATGTATTCGATGAAGCTGGCCCACCTCATCAAGGAGCACACCCACGCCGAGGTTTACAACTTCTACATCGACATCCGCACCCCGGGCAAAGGCTACGAGGAGTTCTACAACCAGCTTCTCGATGAAGGAGTGCACTTCGTCCGCGGTCGGGTGGGCGAGGTGACCGACTGGGCCATCACCCCCGAGGAGGAAGGCAAGCTGGTCATCCGCGTCGAGGACACGCTGGCCGGGGTTGTCCGCCGCATTCCGGTGGACATGGTGGTGCTGGCCACCGGATTGGAGCCGCGGTCCGATGCCCAGGAGGTGCGGCGCTTGTTCAACATGAGCTGCGGCAGCGAGGGTTTCTTCCTCGAACGACACCCCAAGCTGGCGCCGGTCAGCACCTTCAACGACGGGGTGTACATCGCCGGCGCCTGCCAGGGGCCCAAGGACATCCCTGACACCGTGGCCCAGGCCGGCGCCGCCGCCGCCGAGGCCCTGAGCCTCATCGACAAGGGCTACGTGGAGCAGGAACCCAACACCGCCTTCGTGCTCGAAGACGAGTGCTCGGGCTGCAAGTCCTGCATCCCGCTCTGTCCCTACAGCGCCATTCAGTTCGACGACGCCCGCGGCAAGGCCGTCATCAACGAAGCCCTGTGCAAGGGCTGCGGCACCTGCGTGGGCTCGTGTCCGTCGGGTTCGATCGTTCAGAACCTGTTCGACGACGAGGAGATCTTCAGCGAGATCGAAGGAGTGTTGGCTTATGAATAAAGAGTGGCAGCCGCGGCTGGTGGCTTTTTTCTGCAACTGGTGCACTTACACCGCCGCTGACTTGGCGGGCGTGTCCCGCCTCAAATACGCTCCCAACGTCCGCGTCATCCGGGTCATGTGCTCGGGGCGCGTGGATCCGCAGTTCATCCTGGACGCTCTCGCCAAGGGCGCCGACGGCGTCCTGGTGGGCGGTTGCCATCCGGGTGATTGCCACTATGTCGAAGGCAACTACAAAATGCTGCGCCGGTACCACCTCCTCAAACGAATGCTCAAAGACATGGGCATCGAGGAGCAGCGGGTCCGGCTCGAGTGGATCTCGGCGGCCGAGGGACACAAGGTCCGCCAGGTCGTCAACGAGATGACCGAGCAGCTTCGCGCCCTGGGCCCCTTGGGTCTGCCGCAGAAGTTCGAGGAATGGGACCGCGAGGTCGAACGGCTGGCGGCCGACGTTCATGCCCGGGAGGCCGCGGACGCCGCCGCCGCCTGCGCCGGCCGTACGAGCGCTGAGGAGGTGACCCATGCCTAAGCCCAAAGTCGCCTTTTACTGGTGCGCCTCCTGCGGAGGCTGCGAGGAGACGGTGGTGGACCTGGCCGAGGACATTCTCGGCGTGGTCGAGAAAGTGGACATCGTCCTCTGGCCGGTGGCGATGGACTTCAAGTACAAGGACGTCGAGGCCATGGAGGACGGCTCGATCTTCGCCACCTTGATCAACGGCGCGATCCGCACCTCCGAGCAGGAGCACTTGGCGCAGTTGCTGCGCCGCAAGAGCCGGTACTTGATCGCCTACGGCGCTTGCGCGCAAATGGGCGGCATTCCGGCCTTGGCCAACCAGTTCCCCCGCGAGCAGGTGCTGCGGTTCAACTACGAGGAGGCGCCGTCGGTGGACAATCCGTCCAAGACGCGCCCCCAGACCGTGGTCGAGGACAACGGTCGGCGGCCCCGGTTGCCGGCCTTCCGGAACGTGGTCCGCACCCTGGACCAAGTGGTGGACGTGGACTATTTCATCCCGGGTTGTCCGCCCACGCCCAACCTGACCAAGGCCGCCTTCGACGCCCTCCTGAGCGGCAACCTGCCGCCCAAGGGCAGCGTCATCGCGCCGGACGTGGCGCTCTGCCATGAATGCCCGCGCAAGGCCAGCAAGCCGACGGACGTGGCGTTCACGCAGTTCACGCGGCCGCATCTGACCCTGGCCGACCCCGGGAAGTGCTTCTTGGCGCAGGGCTTGGTCTGCATGGGGCCGGCCACCCGCTCGGGTTGCCAGGCGGCCTGCATCAACGGCAACATGCCCTGCACCGGATGTTTCGGCCCGACTTCCCGCGTGCGCGATCACGGCGCCAAAATGCTTTCCTCTCTCAGCGCCAATGTCGCCGCCCGCGACGAGCAGGGCATCCGGCAGATACTCGACGGCATCCCGGATCCCGTCGGCACCTTCTACCGGTACGGCATGGCCCGGAGCATCCTGCGCCGCCGGGTTGACCTCGGGGTGAACGGCAACGGACACTGATCGCCGACCAGCAAGCACCATGGACAAGGCAACGCAACAGGCTTTCAACGAAGGCAACCTCCGCGCCAACGCCGCCTACCAGGCCGCCCGGCGCAACATCACCATCGACCCCATCACCCGCCTCGAGGGTCATGGGAAGATCGACATCTACCTCGACGACAAGGGGGACGTGGAGCGCGCCTACATGCAGGTGCCCGAGCTGCGCGGATTCGAGGTCTTCAGCCTCGGCCGACCGGCGGAGGACATGCCCCAAATCACCAGCCGCATCTGCGGGGTCTGCCCCACCGCCCACCACATGGCCTCCACGAAGTGTCTCGACGACCTTTACCAAGTCGAGCCCACCCCCGCCGGCCGCAAAATCCGCGAGCTGGTTTACAACACCTTCGTGCTCGAGGACCATGCCCTGCATTTCTACGTGCTGGGCGGACCGGACTTCGTCGTCGGGCCGGAGGCGCCGCCGGCCGAGCGAAACATCCTCGGTGTCATCGGCAAGGTCGGGGTCGAGGCCGGCAAACGGGTCATCGCCACCCGCAAACGCCTCCGGGAGTTGATCGCCTACTTCGGCGGCAAGGTGGTCCATCCGGTCCTCGGCCTGCCCGGCGGCGTCAGCAAGGGCCTGAAGCCCGAGGACCTGCCGGCCTTCCAGCAGCTCGCCAGGGACGGAGTCGAGTTCGCCGAGTGGACGCTCCAGATCTTCAAGGACGTCGTGTTGGCCAACCCGGACTACGTCGCGATGATCACCTCCGACACGTTCACCCATCGCACCTGCTACATGGGCATGGTGGACGAGCAGAACCGGGTCAACTTCTACGACGGCCTGCTGCGGGTGGTGGACTGCGAGGGGCGCGAGGTCTGCAAGTTCTCCGCCCGTGAGTACCTCGACCACGTCGGCGAACACGTCGAGCCGTGGAGTTACATGAAGTTCACGTTCCTCCGGAAGCGCGGCTGGACCGACTTCACCGAGGGGCCGGAAACGGCGATCTACGGCGTCGGCCCCTTGGCGCGACTCAACGCGGCGGACGGCATGGCTACGCCCAAGGCCCAGGCCGCTTACGAGGAGTTCTTCAAAACTCTGGGCGGCAAGCCGGTCCACCACACGCTCGCCACCCATTGGGCTCGCGTCATCGAGATGATCTATGCCGCCGAGCGAATGCAGGAACTGGTGAACGACCCCGACATCACCAGCCCGGAGGTGCGCCGGGTTCCCACCGCCACGCCCACCGAAGGCATGGGCGTGGTCGAGGCCCCGCGGGGCACCCTCTTCCACCAC
>RFJD01000028.1 GCA_003695015.1 Verrucomicrobiota bacterium
GCGTGGAACGCCCAAGCCCCCATGGTCGCAACCACCGACCTGGCCCTTTCCCCGGACGGACGCCACCTCGCCTACAATCCCGGCCTCGCCGAGGAGAACGGCCTCCTCGAAGTGATGGACCTCCGGCAGGGCCGGCCGGTGGCGGCGTTGCCCGGTTGCCGGGCCGCCTGCTGGTCCGCCAACGGACTCTGGCTGGCCACCGTCGCGGCCCGCCCCGCGGCTTCCGGCATCCCTTCCGGCGAAGTCGCCGAAGTCCGGGCCTTCCGCCCCCTGGCGCCCGACCTGCCCCTGCCCAAGGCCGTGCCGCAAGTGGTCTTCGAGCCCGACGGCGCCTCGCTTTGGGCCGGCGGACAACAAGTGCGGCTGGGAACGCCGGCAGGGTGGCTCGCTCTGGAAGCCGGCGAAACCCTTCCCGGGCGGTTCGTTGGCCCCGGCATCGGAAGCTCGCGCTGGACCCTCGAAACCGGGACGTCCACCGGCTCGACCGCGTTGGATGCCCGGCACCCGGACGGTCGCCGCCTCCTGCTGCCGGTGGCGGGTGGTCTGGCCCGAGCCGCGTTTCTGCCGGACGGACGCCGGCTCCTCCTCGCGGTGGGGTCGCCGCCCGACCCCGCCCATCCAGCCAAGATCGAGCCGATGGTCACCAACCGGATCGAGGTCTGGGACCTCGACCAAGGACGCCGACTGGCCGTCTGGTCGGCGCCGGCGGGAGCTGCCGCCGGGGGCCCGTTGGTTTGCTCGCCGGATGGCCGGTTCGTGGCCGAGGCCTTTTTCGAGGCGGAGGCCATCCGGGTGCTCGACGCCGCCTCCGGCGAGGTCCTTCAACGCTGCCGACCCACGGTCGGATCCCGAAACCGCCTGCTGGGTCTGAGGCTTTCCGCAAAAAACCGCCCGGAAACGGCGCCGCCCCGGGCAACGGCCCTGGCCTTCAGCCGGGAAGGAAAGCGACTTTTCGCCGGATTCGACCACGGCGGCTGGATGGCATGGTCCATCCCCTCCGGCCAACCTGTCGCCGAAGCAAAACCGGGACGTGCCGCCATCCGCGGGCTCGCCATCGATCCCCGGGGGCGTTTGTTGGCCACGGCCGACCTTGAAGGCCGGATCACCCTTTGGAACGCCGCCACCGGCCGCCGGGTGGCCGACTGGCGGATTCCGGGACGTCACTGGCAGGCGCTGGCGTTCAGCCCGGACGGCGCGTTGCTGGCCGCCGGTTCGGAGGAAGGCTGGGTTCAGGTGTGGCCGTTGCCGGGCCTGCGCCGCGAGTTGGCGCGGCTCGGGCTGGCGGAACGCTGGCCTTCGAGCCTCAGCCCTTGATGCAGCCAAGCGGCCGGATGCGCACCACCTTGTTCGAAATGCCCGCCAACACGCAGGCTTCGACGACGTCGGAAACGTCCTTGTAGGCCTCGGGGATCTCCTCGTCCACCGTTCGCCGGCTCTGACCGCGGACGATGATCCCGCGCTGTTCGAGTTCGGCGACGACGTTGCGTCCCTTGGCGGACTTCTTGGCCTTCATGCGGCTCATGGCCCGGCCGGCGCCGTGGCAGGTGCTGCCGAACGTCTCCGCCATCGCCCGGTCCGTGCCGGTCAACACATACGAGTAACGCCCCATGTCGCCGGGGATCAGCACCGGCTGGCCAATGGCGGCATAAGCCGAAGGCAGTTCCGGCCGGCCCGGCGCAAACGCGCGTGTCGCCCCCTTGCGATGCACGCACAGTTTCCGTTCGCCCGAGGCCAGCCGGTGGATCTCGAACTTGGCGATGTTGTGGGCCACCTCATAGACCGTCCGGAGCCCGACCTCGGCCGGCGTCAACCGCAACGCATGGCAAAAGGCCTGCCGGGCGTGGTGGGCGATGACCTGCCGGTTGGCAAAGGCGTAGTTGATGGCGCAATGCATCGCCCCCAGGTAGGCCCGCCCTTCCGGCGAATCCACCGGCGCGCAGGCCAGTTGGCGGTCCGGCAGCTCGATGCCGTACTTCTTCACCGCCTTGTCCATCACCTGCAGGTAGTCGTCGCAAATCTGATAGCCGAATCCCCGCGAGCCGCAGTGGATGATGACCGTCACGGTGTCCGGCTCCAACCCCAGCACCCGCGCCGCCACCGGGTCGTACACCTCCTCGACGTAGCCCACCTCGAGGAAATGGTTCCCCGAGCCGAGCGTCCCGAGCTGTTCGCGGCCGCGTTCCCACGCCCGCTTGGAAACGTGCTCCGGCTCCGCCCCGGTGATGCACCCGTGTTCCTCGATGTACTCGAGGTCCCCCTCCGTGCCGATCCCGCGCTCGACCGCCCAACGCGCCCCCTGCCGAACCACTCGCTGCAGTTCGTCCACCGAAACACTCAAGGCGCCTGAGGCACCCACCCCGGTGGGCACGTCCCGGAACAACTGGTTCACCAACTCCCGCAACCGGGGCTGGATCTCGGCCCGCGAGAGCCGTGAAGCCATCAACCGCACGCCGCAGTTGATGTCGTACCCCACCCCGCCGGGCGAGATCACCCCGGTGCGCACGTCGAACGCCGCCACGCCCCCGATGGGGAAACCATACCCCCAATGGATGTCCGGCATGGCCAGCGAGGCTTCCACGATGCCGGGCAGATGGGCCACGTTCACCGCCTGCTGGGGCGCTTGGTCCGCCCGAATCTGCTCCAGCATGCCCTCGGTGGCATAAACCCGCGCCGGCACCCGCATCCGGCCCTGGCGCGGGATCTCCCACAAAGCCGGTCCTTTCCGAATCCAGTTCATCGTCCTCTCCTTCAAAGACCTCCGGCCCATTTCCAACGGCCGGGTCGGCCTCACAACTCCCTCCTTACCATCGCCCGGCCGTCGCGTCCACGCCGCCGGCTGCCTTTCGTCCGTCCCGCCCCCTTTCACCCCTTGCTTGCTGCACGGTTGCCCGGTCCGCGCCTCTTCTCCACTCTCACCGCATGGACGTGCGACAACTGGCCGAGGTACCCGCCTTCATCACCAAGGACGGTTCGGAAATCCGCGAACTGCTCGCCCACCGCAACTCCTGCATCCGCAACCAGAGCCTCGCCGAGGCCCGGGTGCCCGTCGGCGGCGCCACCACCGAGCACTACCACGTCCGCACCGAGGAGATCTACTACGTCACCCACGGACACGGTCGCATCCGGATCGAGGGCGAGGAACGGGACATCCGGCCCGGCGACGCCGTCGCCATCCCCCCGCGTGCCCGGCACAAGGTCTGGAACATCGGCACGGAACCATTGCGGTTCCTCTGCTGCTGCGCGCCGGCCTACGAGCACGAAGACACGGTGCTCACCGAGGAGCCCGACAGCGAAACCGGCCCCGCTGCTCCGTCCTCCTGAGGCCGGCCCGCCCGGCCGGATTCCCGTGCCGCCGGGTCGCGGAAGGCGGGCATCCCGCCCTGCCCGGCGCCGCGGGGCGTGAGGCGCGTCACCATGAAGCCGGTTGACAAGCCGGCTGACGGTTCCTAATGTCCATCCGGATTTTGTCCGCCATGATGACAATTTTGGCAAAGCCTGACGGAGCACGGCTCCGGCCATGCCGACGTGTCCCTTCGGCCCCATCGGAGGTCCGCTCATGAGCACCACCGTCGCCAGCCATCCGGGCGCCGTTGCCGAACCCGCTCCACACACGCACCCCGAGCCGGGTTTTCTCCGCAAGTACGTCTTTTCGGTCGATCACAAGGTCATCGGCATCCAGTACGGCATCACGGCGCTGGTGTTTCTGTTTCTCGGCTTCTCGCTGATCGCCCTGATGCGCTGGCAACTGGCCTACCCCGGCCAGCCCATCCCGGTGATCGGACGGCTCTTGGAATGGATGCTCGGGCCGGAGATGGCCAGCCAGGGGATCATGTCTCCGGACCTGTACAACTCCTTCGGCGCGATGCATGGGACGATCATGATCTTCCTGGGCGTGGTGCCGCTGGCGGTGGGCGCCTTCGGCAACTACCTGGTCCCCCTGCAAATCGGCGCGCCGGACATGGCCTTCCCGAAGCTCAACGCGGCCAGCTATTGGTGCTACTTCGTCGGCGGGGTGGTGATGCTGGCCAGCTTTTTCATCCCGGGCGGCGCGGCCAAGTCCGGTTGGACCTCCTATTCCCCGCTGGCGGTGATTGCCGACATGGCGCATCGCTGGGACGGGCAGACTTTCTGGTTGCTGGGGATGGTGATCCTGATCACCTCCTCGCTGCTGGGCTCGATCAACATCATCACGACGATCATCCAGTTGCGCGCGCCGGGTTTGGATTGGATGCGGCTGCCGTTTTTCGTGTGGGCGCAGTTGGTGACCTCTTTCATCCTGTTGCTGGCCTTTCCGCCGTTGCAGGCCGCCGGGCTGATGCAGTTCATGGACAACGTGGTGGGGACCAGTTTCTTCCTGCCCAGCGGACTGGTGGTGGCGGGCCAACCGCTCGAAGTCAGCGGCGGCGGCAGCGCCCTGCTGTGGCAGCACCTGTTCTGGTTCCTGGCCCATCCGGAGGTCTATGTCCTGATCCTGCCCGCCATGGGCATCGTGGCGGAGATCATCGCCAACAACACTCGCAAGCCGCTCTGGGGATACAAATCCCTGGTTTACGGCTCGATGGCGATCGGGTTCATCTCCTTCCTCGTCTGGGCGCATCACATGTACCTCACCGGCATGGGCCAGACGATCAGCACGTTCTTTCAAACCACCACCATGCTGATCTCGATCCCCTCGGTGATCATCCTCACCGCCTTGCTGGTCTCCCTCTGGGGTGGGTCGATCCGCTTCAACACGCCGATGCTCTTCGCCCTGAGCTTCCTGCCGATGTTCGGGATCGGGGGTCTGACGGGTCTGCCGCTGGGGCTGGGCGCGACGGACATCCAGTTGCACGACACCTATTACGTGATCGGCCATTTCCATTATGTGGTCGCGCCGGGAACGATCTTCGCCCTGTTTGCGGGCATCTACTACTGGTACCCGAAAGTGACGGGCCGGATGATGAACGAGTTTTGGGGCCGGGTGCACTGGGCGATCTCGTTGCTCTGCATGAATCTGATCTTCCTGCCGATGTTCATCCAGGGTCTGGAGGGCATGCACCGGCGGATGTATGACGGCGGGGCGACTTATGCGGCCGCCGAAGGTGTGGCGGGCCTGAGCCAGTTGGCGCTCAAGCTCAACGTCAGCATCAGCCATGCCGCCTGGCTGTTGGGCTTGGCCCAGATTCCCTTCATCGTGAACTTCTTCTGGAGCATCCGGCACGGCAGGAAAGCCGAGTCGGACAATCCCTGGTGCGCCACGACGTTGGAATGGGCCACCCCCACCCCGCCACCCCACGGCAACTTCCCCGAGCCGGTGGCCGTGTACCGGGGCCCTTACGAATACAGCGTTCCGGGCCGGCCGCGGGATTACCTGATGCAGCACGAGCCGGATCAAGCCTGACCCATGACACACGCCGTCCTCAGCGAAGAGATTCCCTACACGGTGGAGGCCCGGCCCGACACCGGGTTGTTCAACGCCAAGCTCGGCATCTGGCTGTTCCTGGCATCGGAGGTGATGCTTTTCGGGGCCTTTTTCTCCTCCTACATCATGCTGCGGGTGGGGGCGACCGAATGGCCGTCCGGCCTGTTGAGCGTGCCGATGGGAACCTTCAACACGTTCCTGCTGGCCAGCTCGACCATCACCGTGGTGATGGCGTGGTTCTCGCTGCGCTTGGGCGATTTCAGCAAGTTCAAGCTGTACCAAGGGGTGACCGTCCTGCTCGCGGTGGCCTTCCTGGTGGTGAAGGGGTTCGAGTACCGGGACAAGCTCACTCATTACTGGGTCCGGCTGGCCGATGGAACCGAGCTGACCGGACACATCGAAGGCCGCCCCTTCAATTGGAGCACCGCCACGCTGCATGATCCGGCGTTCGGGCTGACGGAGATCGTGTTTCATCCGGACGCCGGACACGCCCATGCGGCCAAGGGCGAAGCCACGGAAGCCGCCCCGGTCGCCACGCACCACTCCCTGAAACTGCCGGTGTCGCAGATCGAACGTCTCGAGAGCTTCGGTCCGTGGCACAACACGTTCCTGGCCCTGTATTTCACGATGACCGGGCTGCACGTGCTCCATGTGATGGGTGGCGCGTTGGTGCTGGCCTATTTCTGGGGGCCCGGCAGCCGGATGTGGAAAACCGATCCCCGCCGGTTCGTCAATCGGGTCGAGGTCTCGGGGCTGTTCTGGCACTTCGTGGACTTGGTGTGGATTTTCCTGTTCCCGACCCTGTACCTGATCTGAGCGCGCCATGGAGACCAACGATCCCCGGCAATTGCAAGCAGCGGCCCGACGGGCGGTGACGGCCTTTCTCGCGTTGCTGGTCTGCGTGGCCGCGACGGTGGCCCTGACCCGACTGCCGTTCTTGGCTCACGGCCTCAAGGTGGCCATCGCGCTGACCATCGCCGTGACCCAAGCCGGCCTCCTGACCGCCTATCTGATGCAGTTGATCTCCGAACGGCGGATGATCTTCACCGTGTTGGCACTGGCGGCGGTCATGTTCGCTGCCCTGATGGCCCTCATCGCCATCGCCTACGCCGACCACACCTCGAAGCTGTTCTCCTGAGATGTCGATCAAAGCGGTCCATTTCCTGTTCATCACGTTGATGATCCTGCTCTCCGGAGGCGGCGGGTTGGCGGCGCTGCGTGCCTGGCGCGATTCCGGGCAGACCGGGCATCTGGCGTTGGGCGTGCTCGGCGTCCTGGCCGCCTTGGCGTTTGCCGCCTATTTCCGTGTCATGCTCCGCAAACTCAAGAACGTGAGCCTGTTATGAAGATGCAGCGGCGAGTCACGACCTGGCTGCGGGTGATCCCGGCCCTGGCGGCCGTGGAAGCTGTCCCAAAGGCGTGGGGTTGCGCCACCTGTTTCGGCGCTTCCGACGCCCCCATGGCCAAGGGATTGAACGTCGGCATTCTGTTCCTGTTGGGGGTGGTCGGGTTCGTTCTCTCCGGCTTGGTGGCCTTTTTCGTGATGCTGGGCAAACGGAGTGCGGCGGCCAGCCGCGCCCGCGAAGCGGTCGCCCATGCCGCCGCCCGGCATGAAAACCGGCCGACCGGATTCGTTTGCCCCCAGGCAACGACGCCGGGGCAACCCGGAACGGACGGCGCAAACGACGGTTGAAGCCCATGGAAACGACCATTACCAAGCTGCTCCGTCTGCCACCGTTGGTTTCCGAACACGGGGCGGCTATTGACCGGCTCCTCCTGTACATCCACCTGCTGATGTTCGTCCTGTTCATCGGCTGGGGGGCCTACTTCCTGTACGTCCTTTGGCGATTCCACCAACGACGCCAACCGAAGGCCGATCCCATCGGCGCCCGCACGCACGTCTCCAGCTACCTGGAGGTGGGGGTGGCCGTCGTCGAAGGCATCCTGCTCTTCGGGCTGGCCCTGCCGATCTGGTCCCGCACCGCCATCGCCTCGAACTTCCCCAGCCCAGAGGAATCGACCGTCGTCCGCGTCATCGGGCGCCAGTTCAACTGGATGGCCCGCTATCCCGGGCCGGACGGCGTGTTCGGCCGGGCCTCGCCGAAGCTGGTGGGGCCGGACAACCCGTTGGGCATCGACCGGGATGACCCGGCGGCGGCGGACGACATCCTGCTGGAAAGCAGCGAGATCGTGGTGCCGGTGGACAAACCGGTGATCGCCTATGTCAGCTCCTTGGACGTGATGCACAGTTTCTCGGTCAAGCCGCTGCGCGTGACCCAGGACGCCATCCCGGGCCTCAGCAATCCGGTCTGGTTCAAGCCCGTCAAAACCGGCACGTATCAAATTACTTGCGCTCAACTCTGTGGTAACGGACACTACAGCATGCGCGGCTTCCTGCGGGTGCTCCCGCAGGACGAATACGAGCAGTGGTTGGCGCAACAATCTCCTCGTGCCGCTGACACCAGTGGTTACGAGTAGGCATAGGTGGTGTGTGGTGATCCACCCCGGCTTCGGCCGGGGTGGATTTTCCGCTCCGGCGGTTGCCCGACGGACGATGCCAAGGAAGGACACGCCATGAAACCCGTCTTCCGCATCGCTCTTCCCGTGCTTGTCGCCGTCGGGCTGGCCGTGCTCTGGAAGCTCGGGCGGCCGCTCTCCTCCCCACGGGCCGCCCGGCCGCTCTCTGAAGTGGCCTTGGGTCAGGTCCAATCCTTCGTCCTCACCAACCAGCTCGGCCGACGGTGGTCCAGCGACCAGCTTCAGGGCCGGGTCTGGGTGGCGGACGTCTTCTTCACCCGCTGTCCGGGACCCTGCGTGAACCTGGCCCGCACCCTGCAACGGCTTCAAGCCGCCCTGCCCTTGGAAAGCCGGGCCATGATCGTTTCGCTGACCGCCGATGCCGCCTACGACACGCCCGAGGTCCTGGCCCGTTATGCCGTCCGTTGGGGCGCGGATTCGAACCGATGGGTTTTCCTGACCGGCCCTCAGGCCACGATCTATCGGCTGGCCACCGGGCAGTTGCGACTGGCCGTCGGCGAGAATCCGCATCCGGAAACCGCCTCCCCCGCCGAGTTGTTCATCCACAGCACGCGTCTGGCCTTGGTGGACCACCGCGGCCGGGTGCGTGCGTTTTTCGACGGGGAGGATCCGGGCTCCGTTCCGCGGCTCGTGCGGGCCATCCGCGAACTTGAAGCGCCCGCGCCGCGCCCCGCCGCCTCGCCGTGAACCTCTCCGACCTGCCCGCCCTCAACGCCTGCTTCAACGCCACCGCGGCAACCCTGCTGCTGGTTGGCCGCCGCCACATTCGGCACGGCCGGGAAAAGGCCCATCGCGCCTGCATGATCGGGGCTTTGTTGGCCTCAGCCCTTTTCCTTGCCGGTTATCTCTACTACCACGCCCATGCGGGGCGAACGGTGTTTGCCGAGCCGGCCTGGTTTCGGCCGGTGTACCTCGTCATCCTGTTGACGCACACCGTCCTGGCGGCCGCGATCGTGCCCTTGGTCCTGGTCGTGGTCTGGTTCGCCCTCCGGGGCCGACGCGAGAGTCACCGCCGGCTCGCGCGGTGGACCTGGCCTCTGTGGCTTTATGTCTCGGCCAGCGGCGTGGCGATCTACCTGCTGCTCTACCACATCTTCCCCCAGGGATAGGCCCGTCGAGCGCCGTCCGCGTGGCGGCTGGAGCCATCACCAGCAACCCAGCGTGCGCAGCACCGCCAGCGTCCGGGGCACTTCGTGGGTCCGGAACAGGCTGGTCCCCCCCAGGGCCGCCAGCACCGCGAAGAACGGTTCGGCGCACCGCACCTCTTCACCGAAGAACTCGAAGGCATGCGGCAGGGCGTGGCAGATTGGGAATCCCAGCCGACGCAGGCGAAAAGTCTCCAAGAACACGCGCATCTGGAACCGCACCCGCTCGGCGCTGTCCTGGAGATTGCGGTAGTAGAATCCCAGACCGGGGTCGATGAACAGCCGCTCCACGCCCAGCCGCACCGCCTCCTCGACCCGCGGCGCGAAGTGCTCGTACATCGCGCCCACCACGTCTCCGGCATGCTCGAAATCTCCGACCTCGCGCACATTGGGACCCTGCACATGGCAGAGAATGACCGCGGCCCCGTGGGCGGCGGCCGCCTCGAGGCACGGTTCCATCGCCGCCGTACCGGTGAGGTTCAACACCCGGGCGCCGGCCTCCAAGGCCGCCCGGGCCACCTCCGGATGGTAGGTTTCGACCGACACCGCCACACCGGCGTCGCTCAATTCCCGCACCACCGGCAGCAACCGGCCCTGTTGCAGCGCCGCATCGACCCGCTCCGCGTGGGCCAGGGTGGATTCGGCGCCGACATCCACCACCAGCGCCCCCTGGGCCTGCAGAACCCGCCCCCGCCGGACCGCGGCCTCGGTGCTGAGACAGACACTTTCCCGGTACCATGAGTCCGGGGAAAGGTTGATCACCCCCATCACGGCGGGCGGTTGGCCGCCTCCAACTTGTTGGCCAGCCAGTTCGAAGGCGCGCACCGGATGCTCCCAGGCATCCCGATGCCGTTCGGCCAACTCACACAGCTCCCTGAGGGAAAGCATGCGGCGATTATAAGGGCGGGGGCGAAAGCCGGAAGAAGGAAGCTGGTACGCCCGCTGCGACTCGAACGCAGGACCCTCTGCTTAGAAGGCAGATGCTCTATCCAACTGAGCTACGGGCGCCCATCGCGCCGGCTTCGTTGCCGCCGGCGTGCAGCAGGATACTTGGCGCAAACCGCGCCCAATGCAAGCCGATCAGGCGATCCTCGCCCCGGTCACGCGGCCGGTCGCGGCCGCCGCCGGGCCACCCCGGTCTCGACCGCCGCCTGCTCGACCGCCCGGGCCACGGCCGTCACCACCTCGCGGTTGAAGACGCTGGGCACGATGTACTCGGGACTCAGTTGCCGCGGCGGAATGCTTTCGGCGATCGCCCGCGCGGCGGCCAGTTGCATGGCTTGGTTGATCCGCCGTGCCCGGACGTTGAGCGCCCCCCGAAAGATGCCTGGGAACGCCAGCACGTTGTTGATCTGGTTCGGGTAATCGCTCCGACCCGTGGCCACGATGGCCGCCACCTTGGCGGCGTCCTCCGGCATGATCTCCGGGGTCGGGTTGGCCAGGGCGAACACGACCGGCTTGGGCGCCATCCGCCGCAGCATCCGGGTCGTCACCAACCCGGGACCGCTCACGCCGATGAAGACCTGCGCCCCCTCCATGGCCTTGCCCAGCGGGCCGCTCACCCGCCGCGGATTCGTGCTCCCGGCCAAGGCGCGCTTGGCCGGGTTGAGATCCTTGCGCCCCGGCTCGATCGCCCCCTTCCGATCGCAGACCACCACGTCCCGGGCCCCGGCCGACTGCAGCATCCGCGCGATGGCCGTGCCGGCGGCGCCGGCGCCGAGGATCACGATGCGCTGCGAGGCCAGCTTGCGCCGCAACAGCCGCAGGGCATTCAGCAGAGCCGCAAGCACGACGACCGCCGTGCCGTGTTGGTCGTCGTGGAAAACCGGAATGTCCAGACGCTCCTGCAACGCCGCCTCGATCTCGAAACAGCGGGGCGCGGCAATGTCCTCGAGGTTGATCCCGCCAAAGCCCGGCGCCAGGTTGGCCACCGTGCGGACGATCTCCTCCGGATCCTGCGTGGCCAGGGAGATCGGGTAGGCATCGATGTCGGCAAACTCCTTGAACAACATCGCCTTGCCTTCCATCACCGGAAGCGCCGCCTCGGGGCCGATGTTGCCCAGCCCCAGCACCGCCGAACCGTCCGTGACCACCGCGACGGAGTTGCCCTTGATGGTCAACTGCCAGGCCTTCCGTGGATTCTCGGCGATCGCTTCGCATACCCGGGCCACGCCGGGCGTGTACGCCTGGGAGAGCGTGTCGCGGGTGTTGACCGGAACCTTGTTGCGGATGGCGATCTTGCCGCCCAGATGAAGCAGGAAGACGCGGTCCGAAACGTTCACCAGCTCGACCTTCGGCAGCCGTTGCACGGCCCGAATGATCTCGGCGCCATGCTCCCGACTGCGGGAACGGACGGTGACATCACGGATGATCGTGGCGCCCTCGGTGCTGACAATATCCACGCCGCCGAGGTCGCCCCCATGCTTGCCTATGGCCCCCACGATCCGGGCGAACATCCCCACGCGATTCGGGTACTTCAACCGCATCGTGAAGCTCTGGCTCAGCGGCAGTTCGATCTGGCTGGGTTTCTTGGCCATAACGGTGGTCGGGCTCGTCATCCAACGGGGAAACGCGCTTCAAAGGCAGGGAAACGAATCCTCCTGCGCGACCGCGCGCACAACTTCAGCATGCGCCCGCCGCGCCGGCAGGCGAGCAAAAAATGCGCCGCCTCCGGTCCGAATCGGGTCCCGGCCCCGTCCGATGGATCGTCGCGCCGCAAGCCCGGAGGCGCCGGCTGATGCTCTCTCATCGTGACTCCCCGAGTTTCCGGATCGATTCCGGCTGCACGCCGCTGGATCGCTTGGGGGGAGCGGAGCGGGAAGAATCGGCCTGGTGGCGTCGCACGCGTCGAGGGCGCAAAGCCCCGGCCATGGACATCGGCCCAAAATGAATCCGGCGGCCCTTTTTTTCGGGGCCGCCGGGCGACGTTTTCTTAGGCAGGGAGAACCGCGAGCCTAAACCCGCGATTCCTAAAGGCGGGATCAGAGGGCGTGTCTGCTCCAGCGCTGAGGCCGGAGCGGAGGGAAGACACCTGATTCCCGTCGCTGGAATCCAGTATCTGGATCACGCCTCCAAACTAGCAGACCTCATGCCACCGTCAAGCCTTTTTCTTGTTTCGTCACGCAATCGACACATTTCCCAGCCTTCGGCGACTGCCCTCCCAGCCCGACCGTTCCCTCAAATCCTTGACCATGAGCACGTTACAGAACTCCGCGCCAAGAATGCCAGAGCCGGCCCGCTCGGCCGTTGGCGCTGACCGTCCGCCGAACACTTCAGCCACAGTCCAACGCCCGATCGGAGCTTTTTTTGCCAATTGGGAACGAAACAGGGCCGGATTGTCGCTCCCGGCGTGCCAAATCGCCCCGGAGCGCCTCACAGCTCCGTCAGCCGGATGTTCCGGAATCGCACCACCGACCGTTCGTCGTGATTCTGAAGCCCGATGTACCCGCGCGATCGGCGCGTGGCCTTCGGGTAGTCCACCACCAGTTCGCCGTTCAGCACGATCTGGATCAGCGATCCCTCGCAAAGGATGCGCACGTGATTCCACTCGCCCGTGGGGCGCGACATGTTGCGGCTGGCGGCGACCACATCGTAGAGACTGCCCGTGGGGAAACGCCCGCCTTCGCGACCGTGGTCGGAAAGGATCTGCATTTCGTAGCCGTTGTAGGACGGGTTCCCCTCGAGCCCGGACCGGAGCATGATCCCGCTGTTGCCCTCGATGGTGAACTCGAGTTCCAAGATGAAATCGTCGTACTGCCGCTCGGTTCGGAGCCATGAACCGCTCCGGGTCGGATCGGTGGACCAATTCCGGCCATTGCGGCCCACCAAGACGCCGTCTTCGACGGTCCATTCGCCGCCGTTGACAACGACCCACCCGTCGAGGTTCCGGCCGTTGAACAGGGCCACGGATTGTGGGGGCTGGGCATGACGGCATCCGGCGGCGGCCACGCAGAGAACCGCGGCCACACCGAGAGGAAGGCAGAGCGTTCGCATGGGCATCTCATAGCCCGGAGGCTCTTCACTGACGAGTCCCGAAACGCCCCACCCCAAGCGGAGGTTCGAAAACGAAAGCGGCGGCCCGGTCGGCCGCCGCTGCGAAAGTGCTTGGGCTTAGGAAACTTACAGGCCCTTGTCGATGACCAGCTTCAGCAGCTCGCCAATCCGGCAGCTGTAACCCCACTCGTTGTCGTACCAGCTCACCAGCTTGAAGAACCGGCTGTTGAGGCCGATGCCGGAGCCGGCGTCGAAGATCGACGAGGCCGGCCAGTGGATGAAGTCGCTGCTGACCACCTGGTCCTCGGTGTAATCGAGGATGCCCTTGAGGTAGGTCTCGCTGGCCTTCTTCATGGCCGCGCAGATTTCCTCGTAGCTGGTTTCCTTGACCGTGCGGACGGTCAGGTCCACCACCGAGACGGTCGGCACCGGGATGCGGAAGGCCATGCCGGTGAGCTTGCCCTTGACCTCCGGAAGCACCAAGCCGACGGCTTTGGCGGCGCCGGTGGTCGAGGGAATGATGTTCTGCGCCGCAGTGCGGCCGCCCTTCCAATCCTTGCGGCTGGGGCCGTCCACGGTCTTCTGGGTGGCGGTGTAGGCATGCACCGTGGTCATCAGGCCTTCCTCGATGCCGAAGCCCTCCTTCAAGAGGACGTGGCAAAGCGGCGCCAGGCAGTTGGTGGTGCAGGAGGCGTTGGAGATGACGTGGTGCTTCGCCGGGTCGTACTGGTCGTGGTTCACGCCCATCACCACGGTGAGGCAGTCACCCTTGGCGGGGGCGGAGATGATGACCTTCTTGGCGCCGGCTTCGATGTGGCCCTGGGCCTTCTCGACCTGGGTGAAGAGTCCGGTGGACTCGATCACGACCTCGACACCGAGGTCCTTCCACGGCAACTCGGCCGGGGTCTTGGCGCTGACCACCTTGATCTTGTTGCCGTTGACGACCAGCGTGTCCTCCCCTTCGTGGGAAACCTCGCCTTGGAAGCGCCCCTGAACGGAGTCGTACTTCAGCAAGTAGGCCAGGTTGTCGGCCGGGACGATGTCACCGACGGCCACGACATCGATGTCCTTGCCGACCATGCCCTTTTCGACCATGGCGCGGAAGGCGAGACGCCCGATGCGGCCGAATCCGTTGATTGCGATCTTGACTGCCATATTGTTCCTTTTTCGGTTCCAGTTTTCGGTTTGCTAATGACGCTGCCAACCAGAAGCAGCGAGATTACTACCCTCCGGCGTTGCGTCAACGAGATTCGATCTCCGCCCAAGGCTCCGCCAGCCCTCAAGCGACCGCGACCGCGGGGTCTTCCCCACCACCCAAACCCGTCTCTTCTTCCTCGAAGAAAAACCGGGGCTCGCCGAAGGCGGGTCGCAGGTCGTCCAGCCAGATGGCGGTCTCGTCGTACTCGGCGAAGAAGGGGCGGTAGGCCCACTCGGGGTTCCTGCCCTGCAACATCCTGAGGGCCAGCACCTTGCGACCGTACACGTGCGCCACGCCGGTCACTTCCACCTTGCCCGGGGTGCAGGACATGCTGGGGCCACGGACGGTGCGCGCCAACCCGCTGACCTGACGGGCGGCTGCCGAGTAGATCTCCCATGCGCGGACCAAGGGGACGGCGAAATAGTGTTGGGCGCCGGTGTCACGGGCCACAAACATGTAGTAAGGCACCATCCCGAGGTTGACCTGGCGACGCCACATTTCGGCCCAGATCTCGGGCGAGTCGTTGATCCGACGCATCAGGGGCGATTGGGTCCGAATCTCGGCCCCGAGGGCCCGCAGATTGGCCACGGCTTCTTCGGCTTCGGGCGTTCCGAGCTCTTTGGGATGGTTCACATGGGCCATGATGGCGAGGTGTCGGCCGTGATCGATCACACCCCGCAGGGCGGCCATCAGCTCGGGGGTGTCCTCGTCGCTGATGAAGCGGTACGGCCAGTAGCTGATGGCCTTGGTGCCGATGCGAATCGTCCGGACATGCGGCAGATCCGCCTCCGCCAGCGCCTCCAAGTAGGTCCGCAACACCTTGGCCCGCATGATCATCGGGTCGCCGCCCGTGAACAGCACGTCGGTCACTTCCGGGTGTTCCCGCAAGTACCGGACCAGCAGGTCGGCCTCCCTCATGGCGAACTTGAGGCCGTCCAAGTGAACGAATTGGGGCCACCGGAAGCAAAAAGTGCAGTAGGCATGGCAGGTTTGGCCTTGGCTGGGGAAGAACAGCACCGTTTCGGCGTATTTGTGCTGCATGCCGGTCAGACGGGTCCCATCCCGCAATCGAGGCACGTTCTTGTGGATTTGCCCTGCCGGGTGGGGATTGAGCTCGACGCGGATGCGGTGAACCGTCTCCCGCAACCGCTCCGCATCATGGCTGGCCGCCGCGTCGCGCACCTGGCTCAGGTGCTCGGGGCGTAGCATCGATGGCTGGGGGAAAGTCAGGTGAAAAATCGGGTCCTCGAGCGGGTTGTCCCAGTCGATGAGCTTCTCGACCACGTAGTTGTTGCTCTTGAACGGCAGGACCTTGGCCACCAGCTCCATGGCCCGCAGCCGCTCGCGCGGAAATCCTTGCAGTTGCGGCAGCTTGCGGAAGTCGCGGGCCGTGACGGTCCGATAAGCCGGGCCGGTGCCGGGCATGATTTTCAGTTTGTGTTCGCGCGTCATCATGGCGTCCAAAGCGGTCTGCCCTGCCGGGTTGCAGGCGATTCGCCAAGGTCGGCAGGAGACAGAGGCCGCAAGGTCTCCCTGTGGTTTTCAACTGGCCTGCAACCTGCTTTCATCCGCAAGGAAATGAAAATCGCGGCGCAGCGCAAGCACTTTTGGCTCCTCGCCATGACCGCACTTTCGGGCTCCCTGCTGGCCCAGCCGGTCATCAGCGAGTTCCTGGCGTCCAATTGGGCCACTTGGCGGGACGAGGACGGCGACCTGACGGTGGATTGGATCGAGATCTACAATCCCGGCCCCGAGGAGGTGAATCTGCTGGACTGGTCGCTGACCGACGACATCGAAGTGCCGCGCAAATGGGTGTTCCCCTCGACCAACATGCCGCCGGACAGCTACCTGATCGTCCACGCCAGCGGCAAGGACCGGCGGGTGCCGGGGCAGTACCTGCACGCCAACTTCAGCCTCAGCACCGAGGGGGAGTATCTGGCCCTGATCAGTCCCGAGGGCGAGATCGCCACCGAATTCGCCCCGAGGTACCCGCAGCAGTACCGCAACATCTCCTACGGCTACCACAACGGCCGGCAGGTCTATTTTCGGAAGCCCACCCCCATGCGGCCGAACACCGACGACGTGTTCAACGAATTCGTCGCCGACACCAAGTTCAGCGTGGACCGCGGCTTCTACGACGAACCCTTCGACGTGACGATCACCTGCGCCACCGAGGGCGCCACCATTCTCTGGACGACCAATGGCAGCAAGCCGAGCATCACCTCCGAGGGCACCAACGGGTTCGTGTACACCGGCCCGATCCACATTGCCGGAACCACCGTCCTGCGGGCCGCGGCCTTCAAGGAGGGCATGCAGCCCTCGAACGTGGACACTCACACGTACCTGTTCCTGGACGACGTCATTCGCCAGGCGCCCGACGGCCGGCCGCCGCCCGGTTGGCCCTCCTCCTGGGGCAACAACGTCCGCGATTACGGCATGGACCCGGACATCGTCAACGACCCCCGCTGGGGGCCGCAGCTCAAGGAAGCCCTGACCTCGATTCCCACCTTCTCGGTGGTGATGGACCTGGCCGACCTCTTCGACCCGACCCGCGGCATCTATGCCAACGCCCGCAACGACGGCCGCGGTTGGGAACGGGAATGCAGCCTCGAACTCCTCTACCCGGACGGCCGGAAAGGTTTCCAAATCAACGCCGGCATCCGCATCCGCGGCGGGTTCAGCCGCAGCGGCAACAATCCCAAGCACGCCTTCCGGGTGTTCTTCCGGAGCCAGTACGGCGCCGGCAAGCTCAACTACCCGGTGTTCGGCGAGGAGGCGGCGCAATCCTTCGACGGCTTCGACCTGCGCACCTTCCAAAACTACTCGTGGAGCTTCCAAGGAGACCGCCGCGGCATTTTCGTGCGCGACCAGTGGAACCGCGACACCCAGCTCGCGATGGGCCACCACGCCGAGCGGGGGGATTTCTACCACCTCTACATCAACGGCCAGTACTGGGGCCTCTACAACACCTGCGAGCGCCCGGAGGCCTCCTACGCCGAGAGCTACTACGGCGGCCGGAAGGAGGATTACGACGTGATCAAGGTCGAGGCCGGCCCCTACACGATCCATGCCACCGACGGCAACATGCGGGCTTGGATCGAACTCTACCAGGCCGCCCGGGAGGGTCTGGCCTCCGACGCCGCCTATGAGCGGGTTCAGGGCAACAACCCCGACGGCACGCCCAACCCGGAGTTCAAGAACCTAGTCGATGTGGACAACCTCATCGACTACATGCTGGTCATCCTCTACGGCGGCAACCTGGACGCGCCCATCTCGAACTTCCTCGGCAACACCCGTCCCAACAACTGGTACGGCATCCGCCACCGCGAGGGACTCTCCGGCGGGTTCAAGTTCTTCGTCCACGACGCCGAACACACCCTGCTCAACGTCAACGAAAACCGCGTCGGCCCCTTCCCCGCCGGCGACAACGGCCTCTATTACAGCAGCCCCCAATGGGTCTGGCAGAAGATGTGGGGCAACCCCGAGTTCCGAATCCGTTGCGCCGACCGCATCTACAAGCACTTCTTCAACGACGGCGCGCTCACTCCGGAGGCTTGTCGGGCGCGATTCGACCGCCGCATCGCCGAGATCGAAAAGGCCGTCATCGCCGAATCCGCCCGCTGGGGCGACGCCAAACGCCACCCGCCCCTCACGCAGGACGACTGGCGCAACACCGTCGAGGACATCCGCAAGAACTACCTGCCCCGCCGCACCCAGATCGTGCTGGACCAACTCCGCGCCAAGGGGCTGTATCCGGACATCGATGCCCCCGAGTTCAATCAACACGGCGGCCTGGTCGAGCCCGGTTTCCGCCTGACCATGAACGCCCGGCGCGGCCGCATCTACTACACCACCGACGGCTCCGACCCGCGGCAACGCGGCGGCGCCGTGGCGCCCACCGCCCGAACCTACCTGTCCCCGCGCACGCTTCAGGAAACCACCGTGGTCAAGGCACGCGCTCTGGACGGCGACACGTGGAGCGCCCTGCACGAAGCCACTTTCATCGTCCGCCAGCCGTGGACCAACCTCCTGATCACCGAGATCATGTATCACCCCGCGCCGGAGGGTGAGATCGACGGCGACGA
>RFJD01000189.1 GCA_003695015.1 Verrucomicrobiota bacterium
CCCTCCGGCACGGTGGCCCCGCACAACGCGGTGAACCGCTGGATCTGCCGCGCGCTTTGAATCGGGATGATCCCCGGCACCAACGGCACCCGCACCCCCAGCTCGTTCCGCAAATGATCCCGGAACTCCCGGTAGTAGCCGTTGTCGAAGAAAAGCTGCGTCAGCACGAAATCCGCCCCGCGGGCGATCTTGTCCCGCAAGTGCCGCCAGTCGGCGTGTTTGCCTTCCGGGTTCTCGAGGTGGCCTTCCGGAAAGCCGGCCACGCCGACGCAAAAACCGCCCATCGCCCGGATCTCCGCCACCAGCTCGGCCGCATAACGGAAACCGTCCGGCGGCGGCTCGAACCGTTCCGCGCCCTGCGGCGGATCGCCACGCAGCGCGAGAATGTTGCGGATGCCATCGGCGCGGGCCTGTTCGAGCAGGGACCGGATCTCCGAGCGCCTCGCGCCCACGCAGGTCAGGTGCGCCATGGCCGGAATGCCGAACTGCTCCTGGATGCGCCGTACCATGCCGAAGGTCCGCCCCTGCGTGCTGCCACCCGCCCCGTAGGTCACCGAACAGTAATCCGGCTTCAACGCCGCCAGTTCCGGCAACACCTCCCCGAAAAACCGCGCCTCGCCCGCGTCGGTCTTGGGGGTGAAGAACTCGAAGGAAACCACCGGCCGCCCCTGCGCCGCCGCTTCCGCATAAATGTCCCGAATGAACCGCATGTGGCGGGAAGGTTGGGAAGGCGCTGGAAGGAGGCAAGTGCGGATTCGGCCCGCCGCCGGAAAAGGAAACCGCCGCCGGGGCCGGCGGCGGCGGTGGTGGCGCTGATCAGCTCGCGATCGGACGGGACCTCACACCTCCGGGAACTTCCACGGCGCCCGGTACTCGTACCGCTGCATCCGGGCCGCCTCCTCGTCGTCGAGGATCCGTTCGCTCTTCGGGTCCCAGCGGATGGGGCGTCCGAGCCGGATGGCGATGTTGCCCAAGTGACAGACGGTGGCGGAGCGATGGCCGATGGCGACGTCGCAGATGGGGCGCTTCCGCGATTTGATGCAATCGAACCAGTTCTGGTAGTGGTTGGTGCTCCGGTAGAGCTGCACCTCGTCGTCGCGGATCGGCTCCTCGAGAACCTCCGGCACGGTGCTTTCGAGCCGGCCGCGGTTGACGTAGATGACCCCTTCCTCGCCTTCGAAGGTCACGCCGGTCCGGTGGCTCATGCCGGCCAGGACGGTGGTGCCGTTCGGGTACTTGTACACCGCCTCGAACCAAGAGGGCACTTCGTAGCGACCTTGGGGATCGTACTCGGCACGGCCGTAAATCTCGACCGGACCGCTCTCGTCCATGCCCAGGCCCCACTGGGTGATGTCGAGGTGATGGGCGCCCCAGTTGGTCATCTGCCCGCCCGAATAGTCCCAGAAGAAGCGGAAGTAGTAGTGGACCCGCCACTTGTTGTACGGCCGCCAGGGAGCCGGGCCCAGCCAGAGGTTGTAGTCCAGCTCCGGCGGCGGATCGCTGTCCGGCACCAGCGGTTCCTTGGTCCAGTTGACCCCCGGGATGCCCACCCGCACGGTCCGGATGCGGCCGATGCGGCCGGAGCGGACGTAGGTGCAGGCCCGGAAAAACTCCTTCGAGGACCGCTGCTGACTGCCGGTTTGGAAAACCCGGTTGTACCGGCGGGCGGTCGCGATCATGGCCTTGCCCTCGTCGATGACCAGCGTCATCGGCTTCTCGCAGTACACGTCCTTGCCCGCCTCCATCGCGTGGATGCTGGCCAGGGCATGCCAGTGGTCCGGCGTCGAGATGACCACTGCATCGATCTCCTTGTCTTCGAGCATCTCGCGGTAGTCCCGGTAGCCCTTCAGCTTGCGGTTGTAGCGGACCTCGTAGTCCTTCTGCGTCCTCTCGAGGTGCTTGCGGTCCACGTCCGCCACCGCCACCGCGTGCGGCGCCATGGTCGGGAAGAAGAGGTTGCCCCGCCCGCGACCGCCGACGCCGATGAAGCCGACCCGGATGAGCTCGTTGGGGGACTCGCCGGAGGCGGCGCGAACGCGGTTGAAGAACAGGTTGGGCGCGCTCAGGGCGGCGGCGGCCGCCGCCACACCACCGGAGCGGCGCAGGAATTCACGTCGGGGAATCTTGCGGCGTTGTTGCATGGCGGAGGGTTATGGCCCGTCGGCCGGTCGGTGTCAACGCTCTCCGTCCCGGCCACGGCCGGAATGGCCCGGTGAGGCGCAACCATCCTGGCAGCCCGTCGGGCGCCAACACGGCCTGTTCCAAAGGCAACCCGGGGAATAGCGGCTTCCACGGAGCCGGGGTCCGGACCGCCCGACCGGGCCGCCAGCGCCTTGACGTTCGTTCCATTTGAAACGAGACTCCGATCCACATGAGCAAGACCGCCGTCCATCGCCGCCGTCGGCGACCGGCTCCCGCCCAGCCGGACTTGGTTCGCCAGCTCGTCCCCGGAGCGCAATCGCACGCCACCGCGGGCCGGCCCTCCCCCGGCCATCTCATCGAAGCCGTCCGCGCCGGGCTGCCCGTGGCCGAGTTCGATGCGTTGCGCGAGCTGCTGGGCGTTTCGATCGAGCGGCTCGCCGGCATGCTGGGCCTGGGCAAGGCCACGCTCCACCGGCGGCGGTTGCAGGGCCGGCTCCAAACGCCGGAATCGGACCGCCTGCTGCGCTACGCACGTCTGCTGGGGCGGGCAACCGAGGTCATGGGAAGCCTCGAGGCCGGACGCGATTGGCTGCTGGCCCCGCAAGCCGGTCTGGGCGGCGCCGTGCCGCTGGACTACGCCGCCACGGAAGTGGGCGCCCGCGAAGTCGAAGAGCTGTTGGGCCGGATCGAACACGGCGTTTACAGTTGAGTTGAAATGCCGCTGGCTTGGCGTTTAGTGCGGGAGCAGTTCGCCGGAACCGCCTTCTCCGGCGACGGCGCGGCGCGGTACGGCGGACGATGGAACTCGCGCGGCCTCCGGGTCGTTTACGCCAGTGAATCCCGCGCCCTGGCGGCGTTGGAAACGCTCGTCCATCTCAATCCGCCCCTCCCCTTCCGCTACAAGTTCATCCCGGTGCGGTTCGACGCCGCATGGGTGGAAACCCTCACCGCCGCGGCATTGCCGGCCGATTGGCGACAGGAACCCCCGCCGCCCTCCACGCGGGCCCTGGGCGACCGGTGGATCCGGGAGGGCCGATCCCCCGTGCTCGCCGTCCCCAGCATCATCATCCCCCAGGAAACCAACTACCTGCTCAATCCGGCCCATCCGGACTTCGCCGCCATCGAGCGCGGCCCGGCGGAAGATTTCGACTTCGATCCCCGGTTGCTGCGCTGACATGCCCCGGCGCAGGACCCGGGGGTGTCCTGCGGCCCACGGCGGCCGTTCGCACACCAAGGGGCGCGCCGCGGCCGGACCCGCGCGCCTGTTCCCGGCCCAACCGCGGCCTCGACTTTTCCCGGCGGCTTGCGGAAGACTCCCCGCGTCCATGGCCACGCTGGAGCTTCGTCAGGTGAGCAAGCAGTTCCACGGCCCGCGCCGGCAGATCGTCGAGGCGGTCCGGGAGGTTTCACTGCAGGCGGCCGACGGTGAGTTCCTGGTGCTGGTGGGCCCCTCCGGCTGCGGCAAGTCCACCATCCTGCGGCTGATCGCCGGGTTGGAGGAACCTTCCTCGGGCGAGATCCTGCTCGACGGGCGGGTGGTCAACGACGTCGAGCCCAAGGACCGCGACATCGCCATGGTGTTCCAGAACTACGCGCTCTACCCGCACATGACCGTGTACGAGAACATGGCGTTCGGGTTGAAGCTGCGGAAAACGCCGAAGGCCGAGATTTGCCGGCGGGTGCAGGAGACGGCGGCGTTGCTCGGGTTGGAGGAGGTGCTCGAACGGCTGCCCAAGGCGCTTTCGGGCGGCCAGCGCCAGCGGGTCGCCCTCGGCCGGGCCATCGTCCGGCAGCCCCGGGTTTTTCTCTTCGACGAGCCGCTGTCGAACCTCGACGCCAAAATGCGCGTGCAAATGCGGGTCGAGCTGGCCCGGCTCCACCAGCGGTTGGGGACGACCATGGTTTACGTCACCCACGACCAAGTCGAGGCCATGACCCTCGGCCAGCGGATCGCGGTCATGAACGCCGGCCGCCTCCAGCAACTGGCCGCCCCCATGGAGCTCTACCGCCGCCCGGCCAACCTCTTCGTGGCCGGCTTCATCGGCTCGCCCCCGATGAACCTCGTTCCCGGCCGGATCGAACGCGCCGAAGGCCAGACCGTTTTTCGTCCCGCCGCCGCCGGTCTGCCGGAAGAGGCCGGCGCCTGGCCGCTGAACCCGGCCATCGGCGAGCGCCTCCCGGCGGCCGACGGCGCCGATGTCGTGCTGGGGGTCCGCCCCGAAACGCTGCGGCTGACCGGCGAAGCCAACCCGGACCGCGTCGCCTTCCCGGCCACGGTCGAACTGGTCGAGCCGTTGGGCGCGGAGACCCTGCTCCACCTGCGCGTCGGGCCGGAGTTGACCCTCGTCTGCCGGGTGGCCAGCGGGCCGGTGGCCAAGGCGGGCGAGATCGTGCCGGTGGGCTTCGCGTGGCGGGAGGTCTCGTGGTTCGACGCCGCCGACGGACGCGCCCTGTGGCATCCGGACGGTCCGGCCTGACCCCCGCCTCGCGGAGGCGATCCCCTTCAGAACATTTTCTCGAAGCCGCCCCCGCGACGCGCCTTCTGCCAGTAGCTGGGCGCCGCCGGATCGCGCCGGAGTTGCAGGAGGTCCCGCCCTGCCAACCGCAACAGGATCCCCACCGGCGTCACCACCAAAAAGAACAACAAAGCCAGCAACACCGGCCCGATCACGCGTCCCACGGCCGCCCCGACCGTCAGCACGGCCCGGTAAAAGGCGCGGTTCCACCGCGGCAGCGCCCACAACAGGGCGACTCCCGCCAACCCCCCGCCGGCCAGCGCAAGGGCCCCTTTCCCGCCGAGGATCCCGCGCCAGCCCAACAGCGCCAGGACCAGACACAGCCCCACCCAGAACTCGACGGCAAACCGCCGCCAAACCGAACGTTCCTCCGAGAAATGCACCTTCATGGCCGCCTCCTCAGTCCGGCAGCAACGGCGCCCGCCGGGGCGGTTTGTGCGACTGGCGCCGGCGTTCCAGCAGAAAGTTGCCCATCGCCAGCCAGTCCATCTCCGTGTTCACGAAACACCGGTAGGCATCGTCCGGCGTGCAGACGATCGGTTCACCCCGCACGTTGAAGCTGGTGTTGATCAGGACCGGACACCCCGTCGCCGCCGCCCACCGCTCCAACAGGGCCCGGAAACGCGGTTCCGCCTCCGGACCGACCGTCTGCACCCGGGCCGACCAATCGACGTGCGTCACCGCCGGAATCGCCGAGCGCGGCGCCTGCAGCAGTTCCAGCCCGCGCAACCCCTCCGGCACCGGCCGCCGCCACCGTTCCCGCACCGGCGCCACCAGCAGCATGTACGGCGAGGCCGCCTCCAGCTCGAACCATTCCCCCGCCCGCTCCGCCAGCACCGCCGGCGCAAACGGCCGGAACGACTCCCGAAACTTCACCTTCAGGTTCAGCACCGATTGCATCCGGGCCGACCGCGGATCACCGAGGATCGACCGGCAGCCCAGCGCCCGCGGACCGAACTCCATCCGTCCCTGAAACCAGCCCACGACCTGTTCGCCGGCCAGCAACCCGACCACCCGGTCCAGCAACGCCTCCTCGTCCAACCGCTCGTAAACCGCCCCGTGCCGCCGGAGCACGGCCTCGATCTCCGCGTCGCTGAACGCCGGCCCCAAGCGCGCCCCCTCCATGGCGTCGGGTTCCACCGGCTTCCGCGGTTCCCCAAAG